>JBARMF010000332.1:0-6282 GCA_049802315.1 Candidatus Udaeobacter sp. | reverse complement strand
TAGCGTGACCTTCGTTAATGAGTTACCCAAAACTGCGACTGGCAAAATTCAGAAATATATTTTGAGAGCGCGACGCCCTGCGATCGCGCCGCAGTGAACCCATTTTCTTCGCGCTTACTCTAAACTCTGCGCCCTGGTCGAAAGCTAGGGAAGTTCGGATGCTTAGAAAAACTTCGTCGCAGCCTGGAACAACTTAAACCTTGAGCGCTTCGACATCGCCTGGAAGCCGACCGGCCTGAAGGGGGCCGGCTCCAACGCCACCTCTTGCAACGGCGCGCCCAGCGCTGGATTTCGCACCACAATTAAACGACTAACCAATGATCCGCGTCCTCCACCTTAACAACGGGCTTGAGCCCGAGAGTCAACCCGCTATCCTCGTACGGCATGCATCGCGACCATCAATATTGGTACTCACACCGTCTCAATAGGGACATGGGCGTCAACATTTACGGAAACTACGGCGCGCCGATCCTCGCGTTCCCGACGAGCTGCGGCGACGAACACGAGCAGGAAGGCCAGGGCATGATTCGCACCCTCACGCCCTACATTGAAGCGGGACGCATCCGGATCTTCTGCATCAATGGAGTCCAAAGCGATTCGTTCAGCAACAAGGGCGCGCACCCCTTCCATCGCAGTTGGATGCAGGCGCAATACGATGCCTATGTAGCGAACGAGGTTTTCCCGTTCATCGACTCGCAGTGCCAAACACCGGGCATCGGGATCGCCACGTTAGGCGCATCGCTCGGTGCCTATCATGCGGCTAACACTCTCTTCAAGCATCCCGACCACGTGAAGCGCTGTTACGCGCTCTCGGGTATCTACGACATGCGAGACTCCATGGACGGGATGTATGACGACAACTTCTATTTCAATAACCCGGTGGACTATGTCGCCAACCAGAATGACCCGTGGTATCTCCATCAGTACGCGAGTTGCGACATCCGACTGGTAACAGGCTGTGGTCCGTGGGAGAACAGCGGACCGACCTACCGAATGTCGGAGATTCTCAGGAATCGCGGCATTGCTCATCATCTGGACGACTGGGGCCCGGAAGGCGGTCACGAATGGCCCTACTGGCATCACCAGATGTGGGAATACGTCGGAGCACACTACTAAAGAACTTTTGCCTCGCTCGGATCGTTTAGCATGGCAAAGAAATTCACTGGTGGTTGCGCGTGCGGATCCATCCGCTACCAGCTCCTCGACAAGCCAATGTTCGTCCACTGCTGTCATTGCGACGACTGTCAGCGATTGACGGGCAGCGCGTTTGTACTCAATGCGATCATCGAGACTCAAGCGATCAAGCTGCTCCGCGGCAAGCCGGTAGCCGTACCGGTGCCGCGTGAGAACGGTCAGCACGACATTTACCGCTGCGCCAGGTGTCAGACCGCGCTCTGGAGCGATTACGGGCGCAGGCCCAATCTCCGGTTCGTGCGCGTTGGAACGCTCGATAAGCCCGGTGTTCTGAAGCCGGATGTGCACATCTACACCCGGTGGAAAGCGAATTGGCTCAAGCTGCCGAAGCAAATGCCGTCATTTCGAGATTACTACAACAGCAGCAAGCTCTGGCCCAAGGCCAGCCTTAGACGCCGCAACGCTGCGCTCGGAAAAACGGAGAGCTGACCGTCCGCCCAACGCGTCACTCGGACCTGTTACTGGTCACTTCCGCTAACTTCTTACTTCCTACTTTCTGCAAGTCACCAGCTACATTTGGAAATATATTTTGCGAGCGCAAAGGCGCGCGATCACCGCGCAGTGAGTGACTTTCCTGCGTCATTTTGTGTGCGAAATGACGCTCGTTAGGCGTTTTCCCGGCCTTGTTTGTTAGTGTTTTTCGCACGTTCGCTTCGCTCGAAGAAATCAGTTCCGCCTGCGCACGGCGCAGGCCGCTCGTCAGGCCGATCTTGGAAAAACTCCAAATCAACCATTTCGTCGGATCCCACTGCCATGGCTTCACGCCGTTACGGTAATCGTGCTGAAACTCGTGATGATAATTATGGTAGCCTTCGCCCATGGTAAACAGCGCCATGAAAAACGAGTCACGCGCACTGCATCGCACGGAATACGGCTGGCGCCCGAAGGTATGGCAGGCCGAGTTAATCAGGAACGTACTATGTTGAAGCATGACGACTTTGGCCACGCCGCCAATGAGAAAACCACCGAGCGCGCCGATCCAACCGTCCCAGAGCGCGCCGAGCAAAGTCGGCAGACCAAAACTCACCAGTACAGCGAGCACGTGAATATATTTATGTTGCCACATCACCAACGGATCTTTTTTTAGATCGGCCACGTTATCGATCGGCGGTTCCGGCCAGAGCTTGAACAGCATCCAGCCCATGTGCGCATGAAAAAATCCTTTGCTGATGTCGTACGGATCTTCGTCGTGATCGACGTGTTTATGATGCCGGCGATGATCGCTCGCCCACATAAGGACTGAATTTTCAAAGGCCGCAGCGCCGAAGACGAGCGTGAACAAACGCACCGGGAAGCGTGCGCGAAACGTCGCGTGCGTAAACAACCGGTGATAACCGAGCGTGATACTGAATCCGGTCGCGGTCCCTAAAACTGCGCAGATCGCGAAATGAAACCAGTCAAACCCGAAATACCACAGGTAAAGAGGGACCGCAGTGAGCGTTAAGACGAGAGTGCCCATCAAGAACGCGCTCGTCGTCCAATTAATGCGATCGGTAGGGATACGGAAAATCATGTTATGGTTATTAATAACCGGTCTCGATATCCGATGATTGACCTCTGGCTCTGGTCACTCGTCACTAGTCATTTCAAGAAACGGGTCTTCCCAGCACAACGTCTTCCTTGGTCCAGGTATGGACAGCGCCACAGTGCGCGCAGGTAAATTTTTGCCGCTCCATTTTTGCTTCCGGCCAGCGTTTCTGTTCAATCGTGCGACCGGTATCAGTGAGTTTCGAAGTGGAAGGACAACGCACGAGCAAGCTTTTCAAATCGGCACCCTTCGGTTTCGGTTTGCGTCGCGGTGGATCGAAATAAAATCGCCTAGCCATTTTCAGAGCCGGTAAACAATCCGCGCTTTTGCGGTGTCGTAGGGTGACATCTGCATTCTCACACGATCACCAACCGTCAGGCGGATAAAACGTTTGCGCATTTTGCCCGAAATATGCGCGAGCACAAGATGATCGTTCGCGAGCGCGACCCGAAACATTGTTCCTGGCAACACACTCATAATCGTTCCCTCTAACTCGATCGCCTTTTCGGAGTCAATCATTATCGATGTCTTAGCGGCTTAACTGTAGGGGATGCTCTTAGCATCCCGTCATTCAGGAAGCAGCCTGCTTCCCCTACAGAGTAACCGGATTTAGCGGCGATTATTCGCGAATGGGCGCCGACCACCGCCACCGCCACCACCACCGCCGCCCCCGTAAGGACGCGGACGTTCTTCGCGAGGACGCGCTTCATTTACAGTTAGCGCGCGGCCGTTGAGTTCGTGGCCGTTGAGCGCGCTCATCGCGGCACTGGCCTGCGCATTGTCATTCATGGTGACGAACGCGAACCCGCGCGATTTGCCGGTCATACGGTCCATCATGAGACGGACTTCACTGACCTGGCCATGTTGTTCGAACAGATCCTGAAGATCGTTCTCGGTGCTCTCAAAGGAGAGATTACCTACGTACAGTTTCATTTGTGTTTGAATTTGGAAAAACTAAGCACCTACAGAGCCGTTCCCGGGAATCGAGTTTCAAACCACCAATGAGCGACGCTCACCTGACGATCTACCGCGCAGTGAAGTTAAACAGAGTAATCCAATAAGCGCGCACTATCGCGCCGATTGTGCGGAACGCAACCGATCATTTCAGCGAAGGTTCGAGGCGTCTGTTGTCGAGAACTGTAGTCACCGTACATCAAGCCGTCCATTACGATGAATGCTCCACTTCGAACGTAGCGCATTTTCCCCGCTTCGGCGGGAGACGTGAATTATCGGAGTGGGACTTCAAAAGTCATTACGGCTTGCATCGCTTCCTGTCACTTCGCTTGTCGAATCGAGCCGTAAGGACGCGAGCGACATCGATGGGCAAACCGAGAGGTCGAAAACGAGCGAAAGCGAATGAGTCAAAGCTCTCGGAGTAGCGCTGTGCGTAGGCGAATCGCTCGTCACATGTCATTTTTTCTTTCGATCTTCACAATTTTCGCAGTGCGTCCGTCCGCGAGTCTAATCGAGTGACCCATGTCCGCGGCGAGGAGCGCTTTGCCGATCGGAGAAATCCAACTGACGGCGTCCGGTTCGAGATCAGGCTCGTCAACACCGACAACGGTATAGGTTTCGGTCACGCCTTTCGCATCTTTTACCGTTACAGTTGCGCCGAAAGCAACGCTGTTCGACGCCGGGTCCGGAGGATCGACAATGTGGACCGACGCTAAAATGTGCTCTAACTCGATAACGCGTTCGTTGCCGGCATTTGCCCCGCGTAGCTTCTGCAGTTGATCACGCAAACGCTTCGCGCCCCGCGCGGTGATGTAATTGGTGGCTCCCGGCGGCAGTCCTGACGCCGATCGCTTCCGTCCGCTGCGCTCCGGCGGATCGACATCTTCTTTAATAAATGCCCTGCTCATCGTCCCATCATTTTCTACTTCTTAATTCTTCCTTCTTACCTTTCCTCACGCCCTGTTCACCGGAGAAATTATTTCGGACGCCAAGTGGCTTTTCGAACCGCCCTTAACGCGCGGTGAATCCGCCGCTCAAATCATTCTTCTTCACGTTCATGCCATCAGCCAGGCGATCAACCATCTCTCTATCGTCGGGAAACAATTCGCTTACCAGCCTGATTCCAGATTGGCGCAACGCGACGGTAAAATAGTTTGGTGATTTGGTTCAGTGATCATGTCGCGTGCAATGCCTGCTCACTTCGAGTTCGAACGCCTGCTCGCGATCCATCCGAGTTGGACGTTTGGCATTTTCTTGCTGTCGAACGTTTGTGCTATGTTTCATGTCATGGCGACCAATCGCCTGCTTCGATTCCGTTTCGAGGGGATCCTTATCTGTTATCTGGGCCTCGCGACATCATTCGGTGCGAGCGCCGAGCTTGGAAGGATCGTGCTGCCGGCGAACTCATCCACGCAGACGGCAAGCGCTGGCTTACAAAAACTCAGTGGCCGAAACGGATTACTGTATATTCCGACGGATCACGCCGACCCGTTGCCGTTGCTGATCTTGCTACACAAGGCAGGTGGCTCTCCTTCAGAATGGTTTAGCGGGAGCGGATCATACGCGCCTTACGCGGATAGGGGCCATTTCATTATTCTCGCACCGGAATCACCCGGCCAAAGTTGGGGCACTGGACCGAAAGAATGGGGTTACGACTATGTGGCGATCAATCGCGCTTTGGAAGAAGCCTTTGCGCGGTGCGCAATCGATCGCAGCCGGCTCGCCATCGGCGGATTCTCTGACGGAGCGTCGTATGCGCTTTCACTTGGCTTGGCCAATGGCGACGTATTCAGCTACATCATTGCATTTTCCCCGGGCTTTATCGTTAGGGCTCACGCTCGTGGAAGATCGGGGCCCAGCGGCGTGGAAGTACCGCTGGTATATATCGCCCACGGCTCGGCAGATAATGTCCTGCCAATTGCCTCGACGAGTCGCATCTTCGCGAGTTCGCTGCGGAAAAACGGATACACTGTAGAGTTCCGCGAATTCAGCGGAGGCCATCATCTCTCTCGCCAAGTTGCCGATCAGGCAATGAGTTGGTTAACAACGGCATTTCAACAACACCGTTCAGGTAAGATGGATAGAAGGCACAGCTAATTTACGGCATCGTTTGCGATCATCCATCCGCGCGAGTTGACCCTGACTTGATATCCACAACCGGCGTGCCGTCGAATGCCTCGATCGGCCCGATCTTTATGCGTGTGCCGCCTGTCGCGCCGTAGCCTTCGCGCGAAGGCGGATCAATCTCACGCACAGTGACCGGATGCAGCCCGAGTGGGTTCGGTCGCGCAGGTGAGCGCGTATAAAAGACGCCGGTGAGCGGACGATTCGGATCATTGCGCGGATGTCCTTTCAGTACATCGCGTTTCGCTTCGTGCAGCCACGTGATCACCATTAACTCGTGACCGACTTCCATTCCTAATAGCGCATCGGCAAAGCGCGGTTCGATCTCGAGCCACGCGTCGGGCGCACCTTCCGGTCCCTGTCGCGGCGCATCTTCACGGCCCTTGACTGTCGATCGGATGAAGCCAATCGGCTCGAGTATGTAAGTGCCCATGTTTCCAACGTTGTTCACGCTTTCTACGATGCAACTTCCTATCGGGCTT
>JBARMF010000331.1:0-1754 GCA_049802315.1 Candidatus Udaeobacter sp. | reverse complement strand
GCCGCTCGAAGAACTCCGTGGCTTCTTTCTTACCGTCCAGCTTGGCGTCGAGCCAACTGTTGAAGGTGTCGGTGTCGTAGATTCGCTCCTGTCCTGCCAGAGTAGCAAGGCCTTCAGCTGTAACTCGCAGCCGACTCGCCTGGGCGTAACTTTCCGCGCGTTTTCCGGCCCATTGTGCCGCCTGGTACCCGCTCCACGCGGTGGCCACGGCGACCAAGGCAAGAATAAATGCCTCGATAATTTCAAGCACTTCCACACGGGACTGAGATGTATCACCGCTCTCGCGCATTTGGTTTAGCTTTCTAATTACGTAGCCTAACGGTCCAACCGACTCTAGCATCGCCAACCTCTGTGCACACAAACCACACCTAACTACTGAGAGTCGCTCGGCAGCAGGTGTTCGTTGGTCCGTCTTGAGCTCGACGGAATCAAATGGCCGTCCTGATCGAAGCTAAGCAGGATGATCCAATTGAAGACCTTACCAGGCCATTTGCCATCCGGCAGAAAGGTTTCGGGGTTTGCTCCCAATGCACTGAGCAGAGCCGGAATGTATGGGTGACGCCAACAGATCAGAATCACTTTTCCCTGTTGCTTCGCGCGCAAGTCAGCCGCCAGGTCCGCCGACTGATTGTTGCCAAAACGCGTATCGATTTTCAAATTTGCTGCCTTTGCAAAGGGTTCCATCGTTAGACGGGGCCGATGACTCTTCTTTGAGTCTTTCGCGGCAAAAATGACGGCGGGTTCCCGCGGCTTGGAGTCGACGGTGAAATTTAGAAAGTACTTCTTGTATGCATCGGCCCGCTCCTGGCCGAGCGGCGAGAGGCCGTCACCGCTGTCCGCGTCGTCGGCGTGGCGAATAATCAATACCACGGAATTCTTCGGTCCTTCTTGAGCATCCGCCGCAAATATCAGCGCGGATGCCAAAATGACCGCAATGAAGAGACGCCTGTGCATAGATGTGATGATTCAGACGCGTACGGGGAATGTCAACATGCGTGTTGGCGACAAGCAAACGTTGAGTTCTTACGCTGAGCGCCAAGGGCGCTCTGTCAAATCAGCCTGGGACAGCGTCCCAGGAATCCGAATATCCACAAAATCACCAAGCGCTGAAAGCGCGTCTCAGTCTCGGGGGTGGCTTCAATCCCAAACGTGCCGCTCATCAAATCAACGCCGTGCCTGCTAAGCAACTCGCGGTATTCCTCCTGAAAGGTGCGAGTGCGATGGTGCTCTTGTTGCGCCTTGACATATTGCACCACGGTATCGAGCTGACTCGGACTCACCGAAAAGGCGCTATATCCCCGCTGCCAGAAAAAACCGCGATAACGAGGGTCAAGCGTTTTGATCCATTTCGAGGATGCCTTCTTTATCTCTTCGATAAGCTGAGCCTGCGAAACAGTTCGCGGCAGCGTTGTAAGGATGTGAACGTGATCCGCAACACCGCCGACGCACACGAGTTCGGCACCGAGGTCGCGGCAGACTGTCGCCAAGTAAGCATGCATCCGTGGACGGACGTCTGATTCGAGCCAAGGCTCGCGATTTTTCGTGCTAAAGATGATATGAACGATAACTCTACTGAGCGATTGGGGCATGGTGGCAATGATGGCACGAAAAGGCGCCAGAAGTGAATCGCGCTTTCAGCGCTAATTAAATTTTCGTTACCAGATCCTGGGGCGTTGCCCCCAGGCTTGCATGAGACGCGCTTTCAGCGCTTGGTTGTCTTGGGGACAATCGAATTTCTGGGGCGATGCCCCAGG
>JBARMF010000330.1:0-4087 GCA_049802315.1 Candidatus Udaeobacter sp. | reverse complement strand
CGACGTAAACGTACACCCGGCAAAACGCGAAGTCCGTTTTCGTGATCCCAATAGTGTGCGCGAAGCGGTGGTTCGTTGCATTCAGCAAACACTGGAACATGCTCGCGCTAACTGGCAGGAAAAATTTAGTGCACCAGTGCAGGGGGCGGCACCCGCTGGGGTTTCCGCTAGAGCAGTTCCCGATTTAAACTTGCGCGCCGAAGTAACTGCGCCCGAGGCAACGCATCGCGAATTGCCGCATCTCGAAACTGTAGCCGGGGGCGCTGACCCCGGCAGGGCATCGGCCTCAGTCATTGTAGGGCAGACGCCCCGCATGCCAGAACGCCGCCTCGATGCAGCAGGCGATGGGCCCGCGTCACAATCGCAGCAACGCGTTACCAAACCTGCTCAGCAATTCGAGATCATCGGCGTCCTCAGCAAGCTGTATGTCCTGATGGAAAATTCGAACGGCCTTGTTCTGGTGGATCAACACGCCGCGCACGAGCGAGTTCTGTTCGAAGAATTGCGGCGCAGAATGGAACAGCAGGGAGTGCCCACGCAAAAGTTGCTTCTGCCGCAAACATTCGACGTGCCGCCGCGTGACGCCGATTGGATCGAGCAGAATCTGTCGGTCCTGCAAAGGATGGGAATCGGAATCGAGAGTTTCGGTCCGGACACATTCAAGATCGACAGTCTCCCGAGCTTTCTCGAGGTGTCAGACGCGGCGCAATTCATGCGCAAAGTAATTGACGATTTAAGAAGTGCCGGCAACAGCGCTTCCGCGATGCGTTTAGGTGAAGAAGTGATCGCGAAAACCGTTTGCCGTCATGCGGTCAAAGCGAATGATCCATTGCGTTATCCTGAGATAGAAAAACTAATCCGGGATTTGCTCGACTGCGATTTGCCTTACTGCTGTCCACATGGACGACCAACGATGATCCAGATTTCGCTAGCCGAACTGGAGAAAAAATTCGGTCGCAAAGTCTGATCGTCCGCTCCTTCAGATCATCATCGGTGGTCTGGATTTCGATTGATCCCGAATGCTTGCCATTTCGAATGCAGGCAGGTTTAATTTGCCGCGGTGAAGAAAATCGAGGCCATTATTAAACCATTCAAAGCCGAGCCGGTGCGAGAAGCCTTGATCGCCGCGGGCGTCGAAGGAATGACTCTGAGTGAAGTAAAAGGATTCGGCCGGCAGAAGGGACACAGCGAAATTTATCGCGGCACGGAATACACCGTGGATTTTCTTCCAAAGATAAAATTCGAGATTGTGATCTCTGACGATCGCGCCCAGCGCGCGGTCGAAGCAATCCTAGAAAAAGCCAAAACCGGAAAAATCGGCGATGGCAAAATTTTTGTGACCGAGATTGAAGAGGCGATCCGTATCAGAACCGGGGAAAGAGGCATGGAAGCGCTGTGAGGTGCGGAGCGCCCACGCCTGAACTGTCATGTTGAGCGAAGCGAAACATCTCGGTCTATGTTTGTTGGCGTTGGATCTATTGATGATCCGAGATTCTTCGCTTCGCTCAGAATGACAGTGATGGATAAGGTTTAGGCCAAAATATGTACGACTACTTACTCTCCGTGTTTCTCGGCATTGTCGAGGGACTGACCGAATTTCTTCCTGTGAGTTCCACCGCGCATTTGCGCATCTGCGAAGCGCTGCTGCATATCGATCTGCGTGATGGGTTCTGGAAAATGTACACGATCGTGATCCAGCTCGGGGCCATTCTCGCTTTGCCGGTATATTTTTGGGGTCGCATTATGCGGTTTGTTCAGACGTTTCCAAAGGGCGAACGCGGCAATCGCACCATCTTCACGAATCCGCTTAGCCTCACGCTTATCGCATTTGTGGTTACCGCGATTCCCGCGTGGGCGCTCACAAAAGTCATCGGCAAGAACCTCGAAAGTCTTTGGGTAATGGCCTTCGCGCTGCTCATCGGCGGGATCGTCATGTGGATCGTTGACGCCGTTTTCACTCGGCCACGTACGATGCACATGGAGGAAATGACGCTGCCGCAGGCGGTCTGGATCGGCGCCGCGCAAATTCTGTCCGCTGTTTTCCCCGGCACGTCGCGATCGATGTCGACGATTGCTGCGGGACAAACCGCCGGAATGTCGCGGCCGGCTGCACTTGAATTTTCGTTTTTTCTTTCGATGCCAACAATGGTGGTCGCTGTGGGATACGATTTTCTGAAGAGCGTTATGCCACACCATCACGAAGCAGAGATCGCGCCGCTCACAATCACTCCGCATCAATGGGTCGTGATTGCAATCGGATTTGTTGTTTCATTTTTCGTCGCGCTTGCGGTCGTCGCATGGTTCATGAACTGGGTTCGCGCGCGCGGGTTTGTCCCATTTGCGGTTTATCGGATTGTGCTCGCTCTCGGTTTGTTGGTGCTGTTGATGCGTGGAATGATGTGATCAAGCTAATATGGAATCCAACGTCATTCTCCCCGATCTCCAAAGCGCGGTCATTTGCGAGGACGTCCGCTGTGAAGTCAACGGCATGCAGACCCTCGTGGGCGTGCTGAGTGTGATCCCGGCGCCCTCGTTACCCATCAATTATTTCCGGCTCTGCATCTGGACCCGTTGGTGCAGCGGGTCCGGCAAATTTCGCCAAAAATCTCGCCTCATAGGCGTGGACGAACAGCAGGTAGTCGCGCAGGCGGAGGTCGAGTTCGTGCTCAAAGAGATGGAAGGCCACGCGACCAATGTCCATTATTTTGGCGGCGTGCAGTTTCAACAGTACGGGATGCATCACGTCGAGATTTACCTCGAAAACGAATTACAATTGCGGTTTCCGTTGCCGGTGATTCAGGTGCAGCAGCAGCGTGCGCCTGGTTGAATCGGTAACGTCACGGAAACGAAGGGTTGTGAATGGGGTAAATCGTTTATCAGGCGGCATCACGCTGAAACGATTTTTCCGAGTAATACTCTGCAGTGTTGTTCTCCTCGGGGAAATGCATGCGCAGGAAGTAATCGTTGCCCACGAAAAAAAATCCGAGCTTCCCAGGCGAACACCGCAGCCTTCTGAACAGCTTGCTTCCGAATCAGCAACACCAGCGCCACGCAAATCCAAGTCGCATGAAAAAAAGTCTGCTCCTGCGAGACTCACGCTTGAAGAAATGCGAGCGGCTGGGGCACGCGCTGCGGAAGGACCGAACGATCGATCTGTTTTGCAATCAACCAAGACGCGCGAGCCGGCTGTGGAGAGCGCGCCGATGCCGAATCCCACTGTTGCCGAAACGCACAGGCCCGTGAAAAGAGAAACACCGGTTGAGCAAAAGAGGTCCTCTCATCCCTCCACATCGCGAGGTGCGAACATCGAGGGGTTGGGACCGGTTCGGCCCACAATGATGGAATCCGGACGGGAAGCGCCGAGCCCTTCTCCCTAAGGGGAAGGTAGGGACGCCTCGCTGCGGCGTCCGGACAGCGCAGCGCGCCGTCCCTACCAGCATCGAAGAAGGCCAGCTTCCTAAAATCCATTTGCGCGGCGATGCCGCTAACTTATTATCTGTGGGCAAGTCCCGACTGTGTCCCGCACGGATGCGTCGGGAAAATTTTTTGCCCATTTTCGATTTCACATGGCAAACACAATTTTGATCGGAATGCAGTGGGGCGACGAGGGCAAAGGCAAAATTATCGACGTGCTTACTGCGAGGGCGGACATAGTTGTGCGCAGCCAGGGCGGCAATAACGCCGGGCACACAGTCATTCACCGCGGTGTGAAATATGTGCTGCATTTGATTCCGTCGGGAATCCTGCGGCAGCGCAAAGTTTGCGTGATCGGAAACGGCGTAGTTATCGATCCAGTCGCGCTTGTGGCTGAGATCGATGGCTTGCGACAACTGGGAGTCAACATCGACAAAAATCTGCTCATCAGCGATTGCGCGCATCTTGTTTTGCCGTATCACCGCGTCCTCGATGAGCAGCGAGAGCTGCGCCGCGGCCGTATTGGCACCACCAAACGGGGAATCGGCCCAGCTTACGGAGACAAGGCGGCACGCACAGGCTTGCGCGTATCTGACCTGATGCAGCCGATTGTGTTCTCGAAAAAATTGCACGCCAAGATCACCGAGAACAACAGAATCCTTCAGGCGCTCGG
>JBARMF010000329.1:0-1848 GCA_049802315.1 Candidatus Udaeobacter sp. | reverse complement strand
GGCAGGCCTGCAAAAATTCGTTCGATGATGGTCTCACTCGTCACCGTCTCAGCTTCGGCTTCGTAGCTGACGATGATTCGATGGCGCAACACGTCGGGGCCGATGCTCTTCACGTCTTGTGGAGTGACGTAGCCGCGGCCATTCAGGAACGCGTGGGCGCGCGCGCCAAGTGCGAGATAAATGGTGGCGCGCGGCGAAGCGCCATAGCGAATCAGTCCCTCGAGTCGCAGATTGTAGGTAGCCGGTTCGCGCGTAGCCCAGACTACGTCCACTATGTAATCTTTCACCCGGTCGTCTATGTAGATGTTGTTAACGACGTCGCGCGCAGCGATGATTTGCTTCGGATCCACGACGGCATCGACTCGCAAATCCGGCGCCGAAGTCGCCATCAAATCGAGGATGCTTCGTTCCTCGCGCTTTTGCGGATAGCCGATGTTCAACTTGAGCATGAAACGATCGAGTTGCGCCTCAGGCAGTTGGTACGTGCCTTCCTGTTCGATTGGGTTTTGTGTGGCGAGAACCAGGAACGGATCGGGTAACGGATAAGTTTTTTCGCCGATTGTGACCTGCCGTTCCTGCATCGCTTCCAACAATGCGCTTTGAACTTTCGCCGGCGCCCGATTGATTTCGTCGGCCAGAATTAAATTCGAAAAGATTGGGCCAAGCTTGGTGGTGAATTCGCCACTGCGTGGATTGTAAATAAGCGTTCCGATCAAATCTGCCGGCAACAAGTCGGGCGTGAATTGCAATCGCTGGAAACCGGTCTGAATGCATGCGGCCATTGTTTTTACGGTGAGCGTCTTAGCCAACCCGGGGACGCCTTCGAGCAGGAGATGACCGTTGGCCAGCAGTCCGAGCAAAAGACGATCCACCAAATACTTCTGCCCGATCACAACGTGACCAACCTGTTCCCGGAGCGCTGGCATCCACTGACCGAGCTCTCGTACTTCCTGGGTAATTTCCTGAGTCGATTTCATACGGTCTGCTCAGACAAGTTTGGCAGCGAGAATGTTCGATCAAAAACCTCGCGCATGCTGCTGGCGATCGGCCTTCGGTGCGCTGCCAAAAATATGGTAAAAGTGACTCACAAATGTCAGCCCTCAAGCCGTGGCACCGAGCGACTGTTATTGTGGTACTTGCCGGCCTGGCAGCAGCGCTCCTGGCATGGATCGCCCGTAATGATCCTGCCATTAATTATTTGCCTCGTCATCGAGACGCCGAGTGGATCGTCTTTCCTACTGCGGTTGATGCGCGCGCACATGGCAGTGCCAGCCTCGATGCAACATTCCGGCAAGAATTTATTTTGCCGCATAAACCTGCGGCGGCTCGCTTGCGCCTTTGCGCGCTGCGTCGCGCTGAAGTGAAAGTAAACGGCGTCTCAATTCAGCTTCCGCATAGCCGTAATTGGAAGAATGTTTCAGAGGTCGACATCGCGGACCAATTGCATGAGGGCGCCAATATCGTGGAGGTGCGCGTATTTAATCACAATGGACCTCCAGCGCTCTGGCTCGTTTTGACCAGCGACCAACTCAACGTGCGCACCGATGAAAAGTGGGAAGCATCGTTTGCGGGTTCGTCATGGAGGCATGCCGCGCTCGCTTCCGCACCGAAGACTCCCGGGCGTGGCAATCCCATTGCGGATGGCGAAAGTACTTTTGAGGCAGCAAAAAACCTCTGGCCGCTCTGGATATTGCTGATCGGCGTTGCCTGTGGATGCGTCATTCTCTGGCGCGCCGGCTCAAGGCAGTTCAAGTCACCGTCCCTGGAGCGACTCATCCTCCTTCTGATTTCCGCCATGTGGTTGTTTTTGTTTTGGAACAACACACGGCTTCTACCATTCCACGCCGG
>JBARMF010000328.1:0-3390 GCA_049802315.1 Candidatus Udaeobacter sp. | reverse complement strand
TAACCGGGAAGTGAGATTACTTCGATCCGGTCGCGCAACGGTTCGGGGATGCCTTCGATGTAATTAGCAGTGCCGATGAAAATGATCTGCGACAGATCAAACGGCACATCCAGGTAACGATCGACAAATGCGTTGTTCTGTCGCGGATCCAGTACTTCCAGCAACGCGCTGGCCGGATCGCCGCGAAAATCCGCACCGATTTTGTCGATCTCGTCGAGCATAAAGACAGGATTACGGGTGCCGCAGCGGCGCAGCTCTTGAATGATGCGTCCCGGCATCGAGCCGATATATGTGCGGCGATGACCGCGAATCTCCGCTTCATCGCGCATTCCGCCCAGACTGATCCGCACAAACTTGCGGCCTAGCGCGTCAGCGATCGATTGACCGAGACTGGTCTTGCCTACGCCCGGCGGCCCGAGGAAACAGAGGATCGCACCGTGTCCCTGCGGATTGAGTTTTCGTACCGCAAGATATTCGATGAGTCGCTTCTTAACTTTTTCCAGATCGTAATGGTCGCGATCAAGGACTTGCTGCGCCTGCTCGAGATCGAGGTTGTCGTTGCTAAACTTATTCCACGGCAGGTCGGCGATAATTTCGATATAACTAACGATCACTGAGAACTCGGGACTTGCTGGCGGAATGAAATCCAGCCGCTTCAATTCGCGCTCGGCCTGTTTCATGACTTCTTCCGGCGGATTCGCTTCCTGGAGGCGAGCGCGCAGCTGTTCCGCTTGTTCCTCACCGCCGCCCTCCGTCTCACCGAGCTCATGCTGGATCGCTTTGAGCTGGGACCGCAGATACGCGCGCCGTTGTGCATCGGAAAATTGCGACGCGACATCTTTTTGCAGTCGCTGTTGGATCTGGGCGATCTCGAGCTGCGCCGAAATGTGTTGCTGCACGGCATGCACCCGTTTTTCGACGTCGAGTTCGTCGAGCAACGCCTGCTTTTGCGCGACGTCTATATTGAGGTTCGGCGCGAGAAAATCGGCGAGCTGCTCGGGATTTTCGATGTTCATGATCATCATGCGCGCCTGTTCCGGCGCATCCGGCGTCAGCTCGAACAAACGCGAAGCCGAATCACGCAAATTCCGGAACGTAGCTTCCCATTCCTTGCTCGGCGGGGGCACGATCGATTTTGGTAGATCGATTTCGGCGCGCAGAAAGGGATCGGTCGAGATGATTTTGCGCAGTGACAAACGACGCAGTCCCTGCACAATCACGAGCACGTTATCTTCTGACTGCCTAACAAGTTTGAGCACGAGCGCAGCTGTCCCGATCGAGTACAGATCTTGAGGCGACGGGTCTTCTTTCGTTTCATCACGCTGCGTTAGTAACCCAATCACCTTCGTGCGCGGCAAGGTGTCATCGAGCAGCTTGAGCGATGCCGCCCGCTGAACGTTGAGTGGAATAACCGTTCCCGGAAAAACGACGAAACTGCGCACCGGCAGAATCGACAACTCTTCCGGAATTTGGGGCGTCCGACTTTCGTTCACGCCGAGCGAGATCGCACCCTGGCCTTTTGGCTTGGAATCCGTGCCAGATTGCAACGCTTTGAGCTTTTCTGTGGTCATGATTCTTTTGTTACTGGCAGCGAAATCCACAGTAATCCGTTACGCTGCTCGGCCTGAGCCTCGTCGATTTCCACGTCGACGGGAAAAGTGATCTCGCGTTCAAACGGCCCGTAATCGATCTCCATTGCTAGTAATTGCTGTGCGCATCCCTCATCGCCCGTAGGCTCCGGCAGAGCGCGCGTGCCCCGAATCACCAGTCGCCGCGGCTCGACGGTCAGATCGATCAGCGAACGATCGACTCCCGCGAGATCAACACAGATTCGAATGCACGTGTCACATCGATACGCGTTGATCGCCGGTTGCCACGCTTGCGGCGCAAACCTGGAAAATTGCGAGCGCGACAGTTCGTAGGTGATGTCGTGCAAAGCATCCTGAAGCCAGCGTAATTTGACGCTCTTGATTGGATCCATTGGAAAATTTAACTTCTACCCCGCGCGCCTTGTTTTCAACCAAAGCACGACTCGGTTGTCATTCTGAGCGAAGTGAAACGCAGTCGAAGAATCCCGGTGAATTACCTTAAGGCCAATTCCGCGGGGTCCCTCGACTCCGCTGCGCTGCGCTCGGGATGACAGGCTTGTCTTACGCTATAGTGCTTTCTGTCTAGAAATATACGCTGGGACGATAGCGGTCGCGTGCTTCTTTGCCGGAGAAAAGTAGAGCATGCGTCCTCGCCCGCCGCGGCGGGCCAGAGGCGTGCGCTACTTTATCTTTCCCGGTCCCCACAAGGCCCGACCTGGTTTCGCCCCCGTGTGCTCGCCGTTTTTGATGACCTGTACACCATTCACGAATACATGTTTCACACCGGTCGCGTATTGATGCGGTTTTTCAAAAGTGGCGTGATCTGTGATCGTCGCCGGATCGAACACGACCACGTCGGCGAACATTCCTTCCTTGAGAAACCCGCGGTGATCGAGTCCGAGATTTGTCGCCGGTAACCCACTCAATCGATGAATCGCGTCGCTCATTGAAAGCACCTTTTCGTCGCGTACATATTTGCCGAGGACGCGCGCGAAATTCCCGTAAGCGCGCGGATGCGGATTCGATTTTGTGAACGGTGACTCCGGCGCCTGCGACGCTTCATCCGAGTCAAAGGAAATCCACGGCTTCCGCAATTCCTTCTTCACATTCTCTTCGGACATTACGAAATACACGGCGCTTATCCGCGATTCGTCTTCCGCGATTAAATCCATGGCCGTGTCGATTGGGTCTTTTCCGCGCATCTTCGCAACTTCAGCGAGCGTCTTGCCTGTCAGCGGCTTCAGCTTTTCTGATTTGAATCCCACTAACAAAATTTTGTCTGGCGAACCGGCCGCGAGATAAAGATTTTCCCATTTGTCGCTGTCGACCTGCACTTCCGCTTTGATTTTCTCACGCGTAGCCGGATCGCGCAGCCGTTTGAACAATGCCGGATATCCTCCGTCTTCCGTCCACGGCGGCAGACAGGCGTCGAGCCCTGTGCCAGCGGCGGTGTACGTGTACATGTCGGCGCGGACGTTTAGCCCTTCCTTTTGCGCGCGTTCGATTCGCGCGAGCAGTTCATCTTCTTTAGGCCAATTTTTTTTGCCGGCGGCTTTGATGTGATAGAGCTCCGCGGGAATGTTCGCTTCGCGTGCGATCCGCAGCAGTTCGTCAAGCGCTTCGAACAGTTGATTTCCTTCGCTCCGCATGTGCGAAATGTATTTGCCCTGATATTTTGCCGCGACCTTGCACAGCTCGATCAGCTCTTCGGTTTTCGCGTAAAACGCGGGCGGATAAATCAATGAAGTGCCGATCCCGAGCGCGCCTGCTTCCATTTCCTTCCGCACTAGTTCGCGCATTT
>JBARMF010000327.1:0-4006 GCA_049802315.1 Candidatus Udaeobacter sp. | reverse complement strand
TCGGCGATCGGAATTTTCTTCGGATTCTCTCCGCTGTATCCGCTGAAAACATTGCTGTCGATCGTCGTAGCGTGGATTTTCCGCTGCAACAAGGTCGCCGCCGCGATTGCGGTAACGCTGCACGATGTTCTGATCTGGGTAATGCCGGCAATCTATCTTGGCGAATACCAGTTCGGTTGTTGGATATTGCATCGCCCAGTGGCGCAGCGGATACACTTTCGCCAGTTTCGACTGCACGATTACGTGCATTGGCATGTGTTTTCCCGGGTTATTTGGCCTACGTTCTGGCCCGCGTTTGTTGGTTCGCTCTTCCTTTCCATTCCTTCTGCGATCATTGTTTATTTTCTGATGCGCCTCCTGATCAGCCGCGCCAGAGCAACGCAGAAAAGTCAATGAAAGTCAGAACGGTCGCCGCGGTGACTCCTCAACGCGTTGCCAGAAAAATGCGGCTTTGCGCCCAATGTTTGCGCCGTCGGCGATTGGTTCGGCATCGTCTTCAGAGAAGCCGATTCACCTTCGATGGTGATTGGAACGCGTTGTAATCAACGTGGTCGGGTTTGCGAATCAGAATGCGCCGCTTAAGGTGCTGCCGTTCCAGGGATCCTATGCGCTCATTACGTCGATTTCTGATCATTTCCCTCGCAGTTCTTGCAAGCGCGTCCGTTGTGCGTTCGGCTGCTGCGGCGCAGGCGTACCTTATTGCCGACGCGCAAACCGGCTACATTTTGGAAGAACAGGAACCGAGGAAGAAGCTGCAGGTCGGTAGCCTGACAAAGATTGCCACGGCTTGCGTGGTATTGGATTGGTCAGAGAAGAAATCCGGCGATCTCAACGAAGCGGTGGCCATTCCGCCGGAGGCCTTCCGAGGAACGACGGAAAACAACATCGGCTTTCAACCGGGTGACTCCGTTTCCTTGCGCGATCTTCTTTATGCTGCGCTCGTGCAATCTGACAATATCGCCGCTTACACACTGGCCTATCACGTCGGTTCGCGGCTGGAAGGAGTTGAGGGGGGTGCGAAATTGACGCCAGCCGACATGTTCGTCGCTCAGATGAATTCGCTGGCCAAACAGTTGAAGATGGAGCGCACACGTTTTGTCAATCCTCACGGCATCGATTGGAAAGTGAAGCCCCTGCCGTTTTCCACGGTGGAAGATATGGCGCGTCTCACCCGATACGCGATGAACAAGCCGAGCTTTCGCTTTTATGTGTCGCAAAAAGAACGCCAGATTTCTTTTAACCGACAAGGTCAACAGCTGAGTTATGTGCTTCGCAACACGAACGAGCTCCTCGGGAAGAATGGCATCGACGGCGTGAAGACCGGCCGCTCATCGCGCTCTGGCGACTGTTTAATTTTGTACGCGAATCGTGAATCGGAAGTTGTTCGCAACGGCCAGATGGAAACGGTTTATCCACGCCACATAATGGTGGTGCTCCTCGGCAGCACGAGCCGGTTCGGCGAAGGTGAAGCCCTAATGCAACGCGGCTGGCAGCTATACGATCAATGGGCAGCTGCGGGGCGGATGGCCGATCCAAAAAAACTTCTCTAGTTTCGCTTCTGCGAAAATGAAACCGCGCATTGGTGTTCTGACCAGCGGTGGAGATTGTCCCGGCCTTAATGCGGTTTTGCGTGCCGTGGTGCTCGCAGCGGACAAACTCGGATGGGAAGTGGTTGGTTTTCGCGATGGATTCGAAGGCCTGTTGCCTCCTGGCGATCACGTCATTCTCGATCGGCAGGCTGTGAACGGAATCATGGCGCTGGGCGGGACAATTCTTGGTACAACGAATCGCGGCCATTTCGCCGCAAAAGTCGGCGCCGGCGATCGGACAATTGTTCCGGCAAAAATCATTGCAGACGCCAGGAAGATCCTGGAGGGCCTCTGCGTGCGAGCGTTGATCGTCGTTGGCGGCGACGGTTCGCTGGTGACTGCGCAACAGTTGCAGGAGGCCGGCATCAACTGCATCGGCGTCCCGAAGACGATCGACAATGATCTCGAAGCGACGGCGACTACCTTCGGCTTCGATTCTGCCGTGAACGTTGTCGTTGACGCGCTGGATCGTTTGCACACTACCGCGACTAGTCATCGACGGGTCATGGTTGTCGAAGTGATGGGACGGCACGCGGGATGGATCGCGTTGCAGGGCGGTATCGCCGGTGGTGCCAATATCATTTTGATTCCCGAGATCCCGTTCGATAACGAAAAGATCGCAAGCGTGATCAATTCGCGCGAAGCGGCTGGTTGCTTTGGCACGGTGGTTGTCGCTGCAGAAGGCGCGAGACCGAAACATGGCCAACAAGTGAAACGCGACGTGGAAGGTAGCGAGTTTCGGCTGGGTGGGATTGGCGAAATCGTCTCGCGCGAAATCGCCGCACAGACGGGTAAAGAAACGCGTTTTTGCGTGCTCGGTCATCTCCAGCGCGGCGGTGCACCGACGACACTCGACCGAATTCTTGCGACACGTTTCGGAGTTAAAGCCGTCCAGTTAGCGAATGAGGGGCATTTCGGGTCGATGGTGAGTTACCAAAATTATCAGGTGCGTCACGTGTCGATTGCCGAAGCAGTCAATCGGCTCAAGCTTGTCCCGCCCAACGGCGAGCTGGTGCAAACCGCGCGCGATGTCGACATTTCGTTCGGTGATTGATTTCTATCATGTTAAGCGAAGCGAAACATCTCTGGCTGTTGGCTTGAATATCGTTCACGGAAATGATCTGAGATTCTTCGCTTCGCTCAGAATGACAGAGGAAGATCCGTGAAAATCGCTTCGCGTATTCCGGCACGCCCGACACATCGATAAGGTTGGGCTGGGCTCATGCGACATCCGGTCGAGTAGGGATAGTATGTTAGCTGCTCAATGACGCAAACTCCTGCGCACGCACAAAGCGCCAACTCGGTGGTGATGATTCGTCCCGGTCGGTTTTATCCCAATCCGGAAACGGCGGCAGACAATGCGTTCCAGCGTAATGCCGATCGCGATTCAGATGCGTTGACGCGGATGGCGAGAAAGGAATTCGACGCGGCTGTGCAGATGCTGCGCACGGCTGCGATTAACGTGCATGTCTTTGAGGACACAACTGAGCCAGAAAAACCGGACGCAGTTTTCCCTAACAACTGGATCTCAACGCATCACGATGGGCGTCTCGTCCTTTTCCCGATGTATTCAGCCCTGCGTCGACGCGAGCGCCGGCAGGACATTGTCGAGGAACTACGCAAGCACTATCGAGTCACCGATGTGATCGATTACTCGTCGTTCGAGGATGAAGGTTGCTGCCTGGAAGGCACAGGCAGTCTTGTGCTGGATCATTTGAACAGAATTGCATACGTCTCGCTCTCAAATCGATCTGATCCGAAGGTTATCCAGCGCTTTGCCGAGGATTTCAGCTACGAGCCGGTCACTTTCATCAGCATCGGGTCCAATGGTCAGCCGATCTATCACACCAACGTGATGATGTGCATCGGCACGGCCTTCGCGATGGTTGGTCTGGAGATGATTCAGAACAAATCCGAGCGGCAACAAGTGCGCGCGCACTTGGAGAAGACCGGAAGAGAGATCATAGAGTTATCAGCAGATCAGATCGCGAATTTCGCCGGCAACGCCATTGAACTACACAATAAGGATGGAGAGAAACTGTTGGTGCTTTCCAATCGCGCTGCTCGAGTACTGACTGAGGACCAACGCAATAGATTGCGCCGCTATGCGCGGCTCGTCCCGCTTGAACTCCCTACGATTGAACTTGCTGGCGGGAGCGCCCGCTGCATGGTGGCGACGATTCACCTGCCGCCGCGGTTGTAGCGTCGCAAATGTTGTAGCCACCGGCCAGAGGGCCGGTTTGCTTCGCGCGGTGCTTTTGACATGAGGGAAACGGCCCACAGGGCCGTGGCTACAGCAGCTAACTCTTTTGTTTACTCGCTCTCGGCGAAGGGCGTGTCCTCTCGGCTGTTTCCGAGTCGGCTTAGCCTTTCCCCTAGGGCTCGCATCCCGCGCAGATGGCTTCGATTAGGCATGC
>JBARMF010000326.1:0-6194 GCA_049802315.1 Candidatus Udaeobacter sp. | reverse complement strand
GCGGCAGCGCGACTGGTTCACCGTATCGTTGAATCAACTCGTAGGCGGCGCGAAAATCATTCTTGCTGGCTTTGTATTTCGCAACGCCAAGCCAGGCGTAACGAAGCCACTCGGGATGCTGTTCAACGGCTCGGGAAATCTCTTCCGGGTCACCGCGTTCGGACCAAAACGCGAAGAGCGCGAGTTTTTCTGTTGAGTTCGGTATCGGCTACCGCCGACAATTGCTTCGCGCTGGCAACACCGAGTGAGCCGGGAAGGGAGCCTTCCACCGCGGGCTGCGACTACCAATGACAAGCCCGCGGTAAGCAATAAAATCGGCAGCCGAAAATCTAAAATCGCAAATGTCGCTGTTCCCGGAGTTCAACGGACAAAACAAGGGTCTCCTAAGGCTAAAACGGCATTTTTGCTGGACTTCGCTAATGTCATCAGCAGTGAACAAATGACTGCCCTTAAACGCGTTGAATAATTGTTGCGATCATCCCAGGTAATCAGCAATCTGCCGATTTTATTCATCCGGGTGACACAGCGGGTGGCACAAACTCAGCACTGTTTCGACAAGATCAGCGATGTTGCCCGCGGGTCTTATAGGCGGCCTATTTCGGCACTAACGAGGCGACGATTTTTTCGAAGCGCGGATCGCCGCGGAGCGGGTCCCAGACCGGGAACAGTTTTAAGGCGCCATAGCTCAGCATGAGCGATGCGGTGGGAACACGCAGTCCAGCTTCCAGTTGCTGCAAGGCAAGCTCCTTGTCGCCCGCCCACGCGGCCGTGATGGCGAAATACTGAAGGACGAGGCCGCCGTTGCTGACATCTTTTTCTAGCGGCGTGAGTGCGATTGCTCGCCGACCTTCGTCCAAGGCCAGATCTTTCCGCCCAAGAGCAGCATCGATTAGGCCGAGGACGCACAGGGCTGGGCCGTAGTCCGGCTGCGCCTGCACGATCTTCTCCTGCTGGGTGCGAGCCGCTTCAAAGGCAGTGCGCGCTCTTGCCTCATCTTTAACCATGCGCGCCAGCAACCCTTCACCAAAGCTGCGGCTCAGCTGAATCGTGTCGTCGACCCAGCATGGATTATCGCCCACCGCGACGAGTGCTCGTTCGGCCGCAATCGGATCGCGTTCGGCCAGAGCGCAAAAGAACCAGATGTCCGCGGCGCTGGCGATGGCTCCCGGTCCTTGGGCGAGGATTGCATCAATCGTCTGGTGGAGCGGCCGGGTGTCCGCTTTCCAGCAGATGTTCCATAGTCCACGATTGGCCCGCGTTTCGGCGTTGTCTGGCACGATCGTTGACGCGCGATCCAGCGCAGCGATTGCCTCGGCAAAGCGCCCTAATGTTTGGTAACTGAGCCCGATCTGTTGCAGAGTATAAAAGTTGCGCGGGTCCAGCTCCACCGCGCGCTCGAGATTGCGCAGACCTTCCTCCTGCTGGCCGCGCCGGCGTAGAATGTAGCCGGTCAGTTCGAAGAGACGCGGATCATTCGGTAACGCTCGCCGCGCAATCTCCAATTCGGCGAGGGCGCCGGCATAGTCGCGCAGCCCATTGTAGAGATATTGTGCGCGCGCCAAATGCGTTTCGGCAGCATCCGGTCGCAGCCGCGTCGCGGCTTGCACCGCAGCTTCGGCCAGCGCCAGCCGGGCGGGCGTGTGATCAAACCCACTTATTGCATAAAGTTGTTCATGGGCATAGGCGAGCTGGCAGTAAGCGTCGAAAAATGAGGGATCGCGTTTCACCGCCTCATCCAGAAGTTCAATTGCCTTCCGCCGGTCTGGGTCGGCCGTCGCGCTGAAACCGGCCGTGAGGAGAAGTGACTTCGCCCGGCTGTAAAGGTCGAAGGCCGCCAGATCAGTGGTGGGCGGTTGCTCAATGGCTTTCTTCTCGTTAGGCGAGAGCTTGGCCTGCAACTGGTCAGCGATGGCCTTCGCAATTTCGCTTTGGATGGCGAAGACATCGGCCAGATCGCGATCGTAGGTTTGCGCCCACAGATGCGCGTCGTTCCGGGCGTCGATTAACTGCGCATTCACTCGAATCTTGTTGGCGGCGCGTTGCACACTTCCTTCGACCACATGCGCGACGCCCAGCTCCTCACTGATCTTGCGCAGGTTGCGGGCGACGCCGGTTTTGTACTGCATCACGCTCGCGCGGCTGATCACTTTCAGATCTGCAATCTTTGCCAGATAGGTGAGGATCTCGTCCTGCACGCCATCGGCGAAGTATTCGTTTTGCTTTTCCTCGCTCAGATTTTCAAACGGCAACACCGCGATACTTTTTTCCGGCGCGGAATTCAAAGCCGCATTTTGAATTCGCGATGATTGAAAGACGAAAAGTGCAGACATGCCGAGAACGACGAGGGCTGCGGCTACGAGAGCGAACCGCATGCGTCGCGCGCTCCGTGCCTCTGGGGAGCAACGTTGCAGCCGCGCTGCTAACTCGCGGCTGCCAGGACGGGATGCTGGCTCAAGTGCGAGCATCGATTCAATCAGCGATTTCAGGCGATGCGGAACATGCGCTGCTTTGAGTTGTTCGACGGGAAGCGCATTTGATTTTTGAGCGCGGTGGATCTCAGACAACGTGTGGCCGGCAAATGGTGGTTTTCCGGTAAGCGCGAACCAGAGCGTTTCGCCCAGCGAGTAGATATCGGAACGCACGTCCAAGGTAGAATGTTCAAACTGTTCCGGACTGGCGAATGCGGGGGTGCCCACGAATCTGTCATGGGTAAGCGACTTCGGATCCGTCGCAGTGTGAAAAGCTTTGGCCAAACCGAAATCGATTATTTTTACCACGGGAATCCCGCGCTTGCGGAGCGCGCGTATTCTACTTCGCTTAAACCGAGCTTGATCACTCCCGGCCGCTTCGGCGTCGTCCGGATTTATGAGCATCAAGTTTGCTGGTTTTAAATCGCGGTGAACTAACCCGTGTTTTTCTGCGGCGGCGAGCGCCGAGGTAACTTGCTGTGCGATCTTGATAGTGGTGCGCGCATCGAGCGGCCCGGCGCGGCGAACGCGTTCCTCCAAGGTCTCGCCCTCGATTAATTCCATCGCGTAAAAATATTGTCCCGTCTCAAGGCGCATGCCGAATTGGTGGACAGTCGCGATGTTTTCGTGTCGCAGTGCTGCGGCTGCACGGGCTTCGCGCATAAAGCGTTCGCGGGCGTCGGCGCTTCGCTCAGCGATATCGGTTTTAATGATCTTTAAGGCGACTTTGCGTTGGAGCGACGTGTCGGTGGCGCGATACGTGACGCCCATCGCTCCGCGGCCAAGCTCATAGAGACTTCCATCTGGATGACAATCGATTTCGTAGACACCGAAGCGCACGCCGCTTTCAACACCGTCTGCCGTTGAGTCGTGCACCGTTTCTTGTTCACTGCCGATTCCGGCCCGCAGTAGACAGGACATGCAGCCGACTCCGCCATCCGGTGTTTTTTCCAGCGGTCCGCCGCATGTCGGACAGGTCGAAAATTCTGGAGCAGCTGGCTGCACTTTGGTAATCCCAGCCAAGATACAATCCGTAGCAATGGATTACATCCGTTACTTTCTAATTGAGTAGCCAATCACGTCGAATGTGTATTCGTCGAGCATAATCTTGTGACCGTCCTCAAAGTGACAGCGCAAATCCAAAAGGTGAGCGTGCAGCTGCTTATCGCTTTCCGTAGGCATGCGAGTCGAAGCTAAAAGAAACGCACTGGATAATTCCACTTACCTGTAACTGTCGAGAACAAACGGCTGTCCTCGCGAAATCACCACCGATTGTGAACACCAGCTTTCCACTGCCGTTCAATCAGTCTATTCTTCCCGATCGTTGTTCTCGTAGTTCAACGGATAGAACGGGGGTTTCCTAATCCGAGCTGATTTCCAATGTGCTGCCGTTCGGCCGTCTGTGGTTATGACGGGCCGGAAGCAGCGAGCAATGCAGTCGCCTCGCGATGGTCCAGTTGCCGGGGCCTTGTAATTCGGTCGCCTTCTCGCGTTGTGACGTGAAAAGTCACAATGTGACGCAAGAAGTCACGCCTAACAAATTAGTATAGGTGTGTTGTAAGACACAGTTGTCAGGGCGAACTACTATAAAGGAAAGGACAGAACAATGGCACTGGAAGAAAAAGAAAAAGCACTCAAAACTCGCCACGTACAGATTGTCGTTGCGGAGGGGAAGGTCACCTTAGAAGATCTTCACAAAGCGCTCGACCAAGCTGTCCGGCACGTAACCAGGGGCGGCTGCAATTGCGGTCTGACGGGGTTCGATCTCAGTTTCGTTCGTGGAGACCCCGGACTGACTGAAATAGCCAATATCCCCAACATTCAAGCCGGTATCTTCACCCAATAATCAGCCCGACATCACTTGGTTCACAGCTTGTCAGAGGAGGATTCTGCCTCGAAGGGCGATGAGTAGCACGTACCTAGACAAGCAAGCGAATACGTCCGTCGCAGTTGGTGCGACATACGAAGGGCGCGATCCTCGTCTGCTTGAGCGTATACTTCCGTTCGTAAATTATGTCGAAGTGACGCTCGAGACAATATCCGAAGTCCATGACGATAAGGTATCCCTCAGCGACGAGATCATGTCGGAACTCAGGAATATTGGCAAGGCAGTACAGATTATCGTACATGGCGTCAGTTTGTCCATCGGTTCGCATGAAGGATGGTCTCCCACATATCTCCATCTTCTGGAAGATTTTGTTGAGCAGGTGGATGTGGCTTGGCATAGCGAACATCTTGGTTATACGAAAGTCGATGGGGAACACTTGGGGATCATGCTTGCTATGCCTAAAACCGATGAGGCGCTCGATATGGTGTGCGAAAGGGTGAATACGATTCAAGAGCGCTACAAGATTCCCTTTCTGCTCGAGAACATTGTTCACGTGATTCCTGATTTCCCAAGTGACTACTCTGAGGCTGGGTTCCTAAACGCGCTCACGAATAGAACCGGTTGCGGCCTGATTCTGGACGTGTACAACCTCGAATGCGATGCGCACAACCACGCATTCGATATCCCTGCATTCTTAAACGAACTCCAGTCTACGAATATTCGAGAATTGCATGTTGCCTGCGGAGTAGAACACGACGGCTTCCTGTTGGATGTACATTCTCAACTGCCCCGCCGTTCAACTATCGAGCTCGCACAACGCGTGGTTAGGGAGTCGGCGGGAAGTGCCAGAGTAGTGATCTATGAGTTCATGCCCGAGGCGGTCCCAGGTCTAGGTTATGATGCTATTGCAGAGGAGTTGGACCGGCTCCGGGCCGCCTTCAGGAACTGAGGATGGATCTTGCAGACCATCAACGCAAACTCTTAGGCCTGTTTCGATCCACCTATCAAGTGCGCGCGGAGGACGACAGCTATATCCGTGGCGTCGCGCAGTCGAAGGACCTCGAGGAAGCGCGAAGGAACGTCTTCCTGTGGCGAATCTATGTGCTTGAGCGCACCTGCGTACTCACGTTTACGTTGCTCAAACGGCGCAATCTTCTGAAGAAAACGCTCAACACTTTTATCACGCGACACAACATTTCCCCTTTCAGAGAGACACAGGCACCAGCCTTTCTGGAATCGCTGATCGATCATCCTGATAGCCTAATCGCCTCCGTGGCGCAGTTCGAGCTGGCTCTAATGAAAGTGAGGGAGGGAGATCCCTGCTCCTACTTGGTCCCTTGGAATGTTGAGCCGCATACAATCTTGAACAGCCTTGCCAAGGACACTCCTCTAGATGGTAAAGTCCCAGAAGGCGCTTACCAGATTCGCATTTCGCGTGACCTCCCATTACAGTTCCAGATCATGTCGGTATAAGCGGAGGAACAAACCATCCCAACCCCCGGTCATAGTTGTGGGAGCGGCAAAATTGAGCGTGGCGTTCACCCGATTTCGGACGTCTTGGCAGCCATGCAAATCGATTCTTCTCTCCCAAATCGCCATTCAGCAGGTGCAACCCCTAAAATGGCGTAGCAAAAGCAGATCCTGAACAAGTGATCGGAGTGCACGTAAACATGCCATCACTCGGCCGCTTTCTTTGTCCTTAGCTCTGCAACAAGGGCGTCGAGTGCATCAAGATAGTTTCGTTCGATTGGCACATTTGTGAGTTACTTCATACCTAACGAGTCACAAAATCAGCAACGGCCCCGGGGAGCGCGCACGGAAATGGCTTGACGCTTTGATGCTTCGAGCGACGCTTCAAGTACGAAGGTTTATTCGGATGGCGATGCTCTTCTGGAATG
>JBARMF010000325.1:0-3444 GCA_049802315.1 Candidatus Udaeobacter sp. | reverse complement strand
CATGGACAGAGATCGTGAACGGAATACCAGGCGGGCAGATCATAAACGCAGTTCGCGAAGATCCGGAACGCAAAGGTCTCCTCTTCGCAGCGTCCGACAAGGGCGTTTATGTGTCGTTCGACGATGGCGCGAACTGGGAATCGTTGCGACTGAATCTGCCGGCAACTTCGGTGCGCGATCTGATAGTTAAAGGCGACGATCTCGTCATCTCTACGCATGGTCGCGGGTTTTGGATCCTCGACAACATCACGCCGCTCCGGCAGCGCGGCGTCGTCGCTTCGCATAGCGAAGCGGCTACAACGGAATCGGGCACGCGGCTGTTCAAGCCGCAGATCGCGTTGCGCGTTCGCGCGAACATGAACAGCGACACGCCGTTGCCACCGGATGAACCGGCCGGCGAAAATCCCCCAGATGGTGCAATGATCGATTATTTCCTTTCGAAAGAGGCGAGTGGCCCGGTCACGATCGAGATCAACGACCGCAAAGGCCAGTTGGTCAGAAAATATTCGAGCACTGATAAGCCGGTCGAGGCGAATCCGCAGCGGCTCAGAATTCCGAGCTACTGGATTCGGCCGCGGCAATCCGTTTCCACAAAAACAGGCATGCACCGGTTTCTGTGGGACATGCATTACACACCAATCGCAGGTGTAGAACCGGACTTCCCGATTTCGGCGACATATCGGAACACGGCGCCGCGGGCAACATCGCCTTGGGTCGCGCCTGGTGATTACACAGTTACGCTCACAGTTGAGGGCAAAACTTTCACCCAGCCGTTGACCATCGCGATGGATCCACGCGTCAAAGCGTCGGCCACTGATCTTCAGCAACAGTTCGATCTCTCATGGCGTTTGTACCAAGTGCGCCTCAAGCTGGCGCCGATCGGGAAGAAGTTCGACGACATCGCCGAGCAGCTAACAAAACTCAAAGCACGAGCCGCAGAGCGACCCGACCTGGCGCAAAAACTGGAAGCCTTTGCTCAAACACTCATGATATTTGGACCGCCACATCCGCGACCAGGCGCGCAACCCTCGCTCTTCGTTTTAGACTCGACGACGCATTTGTTCGATGACATCCAAGACGCAGACGCAGCGCCGACAGTCGCGACCAAAGCCGCTATTGAAGATCTTGAGGCAAAGGTCGGAACAACGATGGGCGCGTGGCACAAATTGCTGGAGTCCGATCTTCCCGCGTTAAATCAACAACTGAAGCAAGCGGGATTTCCTGAAATCAAAACGGAAGCAGAGCAGGCGAGTCCCTAAGACGCTCGCTTTCGCATCAACCGGCACTACGCGTGGCTGCGTGGTGACTGTGATTTGAGCGCACGCCCGGACTCAGGCGATGATTCCCCGATGAAATAGAATCGCGACCCTAACGGGATTCGAACCCGTGTTACCGCCGTGAAAGGGCGGTGTCCTGGGCCTCTAGACGATAGGGTCAAAAAGCCGGGCAATATCGGAATTGCCACGCTTCGGCGCAAGGCAAATCGCGGGTGAGATTTCCAAAAGCGCGAATCTATCAACGCTTCGGTTGGAGCTCGTGGATCAACGTCGCAGCGCGCGCGGTTGCGCCTTCGTGTTCGCCTAACGCAGCATGTGCGTTTTCCACGAGACGCTGGCGCAATTCGTTGTCGCGGAGAAGTTCGCCAACGGTACGCTCGAGCGAGTCGGCATCGTTAATCTGCATGGCCGCGTTATTTGAAACGAGCGTTTTAGCGAGCGTGGCGAAGTTTTCCATATGCGGACCAAACACAACAGGCTTGCCCGCGAGAATCGGTTCTACGGGATTTTGTCCTCCGTGCGCGGCGAGGCTTTTCCCGACGAACACCACAGTGGCGATGCCGTACCAGCGTTGAAGTTCACCAGTCGTATCGAGCAGCATGCAATCCGCATCGGCTGCGTTACAGGTGACCGCTTCGCTGGCGAGCGTTATGCGCAACGGTGTTGCGCCCAAGTGCGCCCGGATTTCTTGCAGCCGTTCGACATGACGCGGCGCGATGAACAACCGCAGCGACGGAAATTGCTCGCGTAACCGAAGGAAAACTCTGACCAGGATTTCTTCCTCACCACGGTGCGTACTGCCACCGAAGAGCACGAGTGAATCCGAGCTGAACGCGCCTGAGATGGATCCGCCTACAGTGCGGCTTTGTGTCTGAACGTCAGGGTCGAATTTGATGCTGCCGGTCACATGTATTCGGTTTCGCGAAACACCGAGCGCCGTCCACCGTTCGACATCACCCCGTTCCGGTACACACACCAAATCGAGGAGCCGAAAAGTCGGCCTAACACAAAACCGAAAACGTCGATAGCGTCCTTCAGAGCGCGGAGACAATCGCGCGTTGACCAGTGCGAGGGGGATCCGGCGCGCGTGCGCTGCGGCGGCGAGGTTAGGCCAAACTTCCGCTTCAACCAGAACCACACGAGCGGGACAAATAACCGAAAATGCACGACGCATGATGGGCCAGTAATCCAGCGGCGTGTACATGACTTCGATCCAGGGCGGGGCAGTTTTGCGCGCCAACGCGAAGCCGGTTGTCGTGGTTGTGGTTAGCACACACTGCAAATCCGGTTCGAACGCGCGTAACGCACTCGCGAGTTTCAAAGCAATGTTCACTTCTCCCACGCTCACCGCGTGCAGCCATGTTGGACGTTGGTTCGAAAGCCGGCTCCGCACCTCGCGGTCGTAAATTCCCAGCCGTTGGCCAAATTTTTCGCGGTAACCGCCGCGGCGAATCATCTTAACGAAATAGCCCGGCAAAAAGATCAACAGTCCGAGCGGCCAAAGGAAGTTGTACAGGAGTCGTATCACAGCAGATCACATCTCAGTAGATAATCCGGTCATGTCGAGCGAAGTCGAGACATCCCGAGAAGTTAGCTTCGTGTTTTGCCCCGGGATTCCTCGACTCCGCTCGGAATGACGTGCATCAATTGGCTGTAGACAGAAACAGCACTTCGGTTGCGCCGTATGTTTTCTGTCGAACGGTCTTCCAAGCCTTCATCTCAGCAAGCCGTTCAGCCGGCCTTCTCTCTAAAACGAAAATGCCTCCCGGTTCCAACAACTGTGGCAGACTTTCGTTATTCAAAAGCTTCTCAGTACAGTTTTCGTTGTGCTGGCCTTTTTCATAAGGCGGATCCGCAAAAATGATTTGAAATTTCTCGGCGTTCGATCGTTGACGTAGAAAATCAAAAACATCCTGGTCGCGAACGCGGCCTTGTAAGTTCGTTTTCGCAAGATTTTTTTTGATTGCTTCTGCCGATTGCCGGTCATCTTCAACAAATATTGCGGAGACCGCCCCACGGCTGAGGGCTTCGATCCCGAGCGCGCCACTCCCAGCGAAAAGATCGAGCACTCGCGCGCCGATGATTGCATCACCCAAGCTCGAAAAGATAGCCGCTTTGACGCGGTCCATTGTCGGGCGGACACCGCGCTTCGGAACTGCCAGGCGGA
>JBARMF010000324.1:0-2849 GCA_049802315.1 Candidatus Udaeobacter sp. | reverse complement strand
TGTAGCCGGTCTTCATCCGGCGACCGGCGGCGATGGGCAGAGCGCGTGTTCCGCTGACATGTTGCTCGAAGCGCTGGTCGGCTGCGCAGGAGTAACGTTGAGCGCAGTCGCTACCGCTCTCGGGATTCCGTTACGTGACGCGACAATTCGCGCCGAAGGCGATCTTGATTTCCGGGGCACCCTGGGCGTGTCTAAAGATGTGCCCGTCGGGTTTAAGCAAATTCGACTGAATGTCGATCTAGACACGGACGCGAACGAAGAGCAGATCGCGACACTATTGCGTCTGACCGAACGCTACTGCGTTGTTTATCAGACGCTCAATCAACCAGCGAAGATCGAGGTTTCACACCGCCTTATTTAGCGCTAACGGCGCTATGTCATTAGAGCCTGCGGCGTCGCCCCTGGGAGTTTGTTGAGTCCAAGTCATGAACGCTGAAGGCGCGATTCATCCAGCTGTCGCCGTATCTGCGGGTCGAGCGTGCTTTCAGCCCCGAAAGCTTTCGGGGTTGCCCTGGGCTGGCGATTGAATGGTGCGCCTTCGGCGCTAAACACTGACTTTCGCATCGCGTTGTGTCACGGTAAGTTCAACGCCTATGCCGTTATACATGGACATTCACAATCTCCCGGAGGGAACTACTCCGGAGGACGTCGCAAAAGCTCACGCCAAGGACGTGGAAATCCAGCGGAAATACGGCGTCGAATATCACAAGTACTGGGTCAATGATACTGGTAGCAAAGTTTTTTGCCTCGCACATGCGCCAAACGCAGAGGCAGCCGAGTGTGTGCATCGCGAAGCTCACGGGATGATGGCCGAGAAAATCATCGAGGTGGCACCCGACGTGGCAGAAGTATTCCTCGGCGGTACAGAAACAAACCCGGCCGGAGCGGTCCTTCTCCCTGGTGGTGGACCCAACGAACGAGATCCGGGAATCCGAACCGTTCTGTTCACCGACGTCGTGAACTCAACAACCTTGACGCAATCGCTGGGTGACGAAGCCGCGCTTGCAATCGTTGGCTTGCACGACACGATCGTGCGAGATGCATTGTCCGCGTTGGGGGGACGCGAGGTAAAGCACACCGGGGACGGGATCATGGCATCGTTTGTTTCGGCAGCGAGTGCAGTGCGATGCGCAATTCAGATTCAGCAGGAATTGGACAAGCATGCGCAAGTAAATTCTGAACATCCACTCAAGGTGCGAGTCGGCGCCGCAGCAGGCGAACCGGTCGAGAAAAATAACGATCTCTTTGGATCGACAGTACAACTTGCGGCGCGTCTATGTTCTCACGCGCAGCCGGAACAGATCCTCGTTTCGAGCGCGATCGCCGACCTGTGTATCGGCAAGGGCCTTTCATTTGAAGACCTCGGCGAAGTAACGCTGAAAGGCTTCGGTTCACCAGTGCGCGCCCACGCCGCTGCGTGGCGACAGTGACTTAGACAGATTTTATCTGCAATGAATTGCAGATTTTAGGGCCGAATTCTCGTTGGGTCTCATGCGCGCTTCGTATGTCATCACGTTCCTGATCGCATCAGCAACGGCGGCTTGGAGTCAGACCGTTTACTACGCCACGTTCACTGGCGAGAACTACGCGACACAAACCTGGTATAGTTCGTCGCTTGCCGCCTTCAAAGCTGCTCCACCAGATGACGTTTACGACTCCTACACAGTTGAACGCCATTCCGACGGTACTACAGTCGTCCGTCGCCACTACACGACCCCATCAGGCGATTGGCGATTTGAGCTGACTTACGAGTACGGGAGCGACGCGCGCCTTCGCAAGATTCGCTCCGAGTTCGTCACGTTTGGCGGCATCACGATCTCTGGCGACGACGAGGGGTTAACCCGCTGTGTTCGCGCATTCACCGTCTCGCGCAGTGGCGCAATGAACAACGTCTCGGAGCGCATCACTGATGAGAAGAGTGGTAGAGTCGTTGCCCGCCAGTTTTATCAGCCTCAGATTACGCACTGGATGAGCCTAGATGAGTTGCCGATTCGACCAAAGACCTAACAATGTGATCGCTTGGATTACGCGCATCACCGGCGTTAGCGCGATTCGCTAACCTATCGGCATCACGCAAAAGCGGCGCGAGGACGCGCGCGCACTCCCAAAGCTTCGCGAAAACGGGACGTGCTTGATTAGACTTCGCACGAAGTGCTTTTGGAGTGCGATGCGTCCTCGCATCGCTTTATTGTCTCGACCTGAGCAACTCTGTAAATTCTGTCCAACATCTCATGCAACTCGAAGGCATTGATCATGTAGCCATGGGCGTGCGCGACATCGAACGATCCGCCAATTGGTACATCGACGTTCTCGGGTTCGAGCGGCTTCATGAGGGCCTGTGGAACGGCGTGCCAACCTTTATCGGCAAAGGAAATACCGGGATCGCTTTGTTCCCCGCGAACCATGAGCCGAAAACGTCTGCGCACCGCGAAATTCGAATGCTTCACCTCGCCTTCCGCGCAGACCGGGAGAATTTTCGAACTGCGCAACAGGAACTAAAAAAACGCGGAATCAAATTTGAATTCCAGGATCACGAAATCGCGCAATCGATTTATTTCTGCGATCCGGACGGCCACCAGCTGGAGATTACGACCTACGACATGGATTAGTGTCGCGCGTCCATCGCTCTTTGTCATGTCGAGCGAAGTCGAGACATCCCGCAAAATTACCTCAGAGTTACGCCACGGGATTTGATTCGGTCACTCCCGTTCCCTCAGCCTCCGGCCTCACCGTCTATGTCGCGGCTTCCCCAGCCACTCCATTCTCGACGTCCGCTCGGAATGACAGAAACCCGGACACGCAAGTTCTTGCGTTTTGTCCCTGCGACAGGGACGCGGTTCGCCGCAGCC
>JBARMF010000323.1:0-16969 GCA_049802315.1 Candidatus Udaeobacter sp. | reverse complement strand
AGAACGTTTCCCGATGTGCAGCACGTTTAAATTTCTAGCTGCAGCGGCGGTTTTGAAGCGCGTCGATAACGGACAAGAGAAATTGGATCGGTTCGTTACTTATGGTGCAAAGGACATTTTGGAACATGCGCCAGTGACGAAGGAACATCTTAAAGATGGGGGTATGACGCTCGGTGCTTTGTGCGCGGCGGCGATCGAACAGAGTGACAACACGGCCGGCAACCTTTTGCTGGATACAATCTGCGGACCGGTTGGACTGACAAATCTCGTGCGCGGCATTGGCGATGCGATGACGAGACTTGATCGGAAGGAACCGGAATTGAACAGCGCCACTCCCGGCGACGAGCGTGACACGACAACTCCTGCGGCGATGTGCGCAGACATGCAAAGGTTAGTGCTGGGCAATGTGTTGTCCGAATCTTCACGGCGTCAGCTCGAAGATTGGTTGCAACACAACGAGACTGGCACACTGATGATTCGCGCCGGTGGTCCAAAAACGTGGACTGTCGGGGATAAGACAGGACGATGTGGAAACGGAGCGACAAACGACATTGCCGTTATTCGTCCGCCCGGCCGTGCACCGATCGTCGTTGCTATTTACTCGATCGGCTCGACCGCCTCAGCGGATGATTGTGCTGCAACTCTTGCGGAAGCAGCGCGCACTACTGTGGAGTTTCTGGCCCGGTAAAACAGAATCCACTTCTGACACATGGTAGGGACGCCGCGCTGCGGCGTCCGGTCGGCGCAGCGCGCCGACCCTACCAGGAATTCCTTGCCTGAATTTCGCCGATGCGCGGATTGCCTATTGGATTTAACTATCGCTCATGAAAACCTCGCGCTTTCAAATCATTCCTCTTCTCACCGAAATTGCAGACGCAGCGCGGCGCGCAGTAAACGCGGGTGCAGCGGATCACGCGCTCATCACAGTAGATTCGCCCGGAAGCAATCCGTGCCGCCACTGCCTGCGGTGGGCGCAGCCTGGCGAGCGTGTCATTCTGTTTCCGTACGCCGCGATTGCGTTTGGTTACCCGTATTCTGAGACAGGCCCGATCTTTGTTCACGCCAATGAATGCCGAAGGTACGGCGCCACTGACGAATATCCCGCTGACTTTCGCAATGGCCGCGCGTTTCGTGCTTACGACTCAAATTACAACATCATCGACGCGCAAGTTGCGAATGGCAGCGAACCGGAAGTCGTAATTGAAAACTTATTCCAAAATCCCGAAACGGCGTTTGTGGATGTACGCAGCGTTACCCGCGGCTGCTTTACGTTCCGAGTTCAACGCGCATGAAAGCACGACGTTTTGAATTAAGGACGGACGCTCTGGTAGGGTCGGCGCGCTGCGCCGACCGGACGCCGCAGCGCGGCGTCCCTACCGAATTCGCTGCTCGAATTTCGTCGATGCATCAACCATTGTGAGTGCTTAGCTTTTTCACATGAAAACGCTCGAACTTCTACCGCCCACCGAGACGATGTATCGCGCACTCGTGAACCGCGATCCGAGCTTCGAAGGAATTTTTTACATCGGCGTGCGCACGACTGGAATTTTCTGCCGGCCCACGTGCTCGGCAAAAAAACCGGCACGCGAAAACGTCGATTTTTTTGCAACATCAAGCGACGCCCTGGAAAACGGTTATCGGCCTTGCTTGCGATGTCATCCGCTCGATCCAAGTGCGCGTCCGCCGAAGCTGATCGAGCGCTTGCGCGCGGAAGTGGAGCGAGCGCCGGACGGACGCTTGACGGACAAGGAATTGGCCGTGCTCTCGATCGATCCTTCAACCGCACGTCGACAGTTCAAGCGCCATTATGGAATGACATTCCAAGCGTATCATCGCGCGCGTCGCATGGGCCTTGCTTTGAACCAGGTGCGGCAAGGGGATCGGGTGGATCAAGCGAGAAACGGGAGCGGCTTTGAATCTGAAAGCGGTTTCCGCGACGCGTTCACAAAGATCTTTGGCGAATCGCCAACAAACGCCAGGACGCATGCAGCACTGTTTGCGGAGCGGATCGATTCGCCGCTCGGGCCAATGATCGCTGTCGCTGACGACCAGGGCTTGCGCTTGCTCGAATTCATCGACCGCCGCGCGACAGAACGCGAGTTATCGATTTTGCGGAAACGATTGCGAACAAATGTCGTGCCCGGGAAACATCGGCATCTCGATAACGTTCGTTCCCAACTGAAGGATTACTTCGCCGGCAAGAATCTGGAGTTCGACGTTCCGCTGGCTCCGGTTGGATCGTCCTTTCAAATGAGCGCCTGGAAAATACTGCGGTTGATTCCAATTGGCGAAACGCGTTCGTACTCGTGGATGGCCAAGCGCTTGGGCGATGAAAATGCGCGTCGCGCAGTTGGCCGCGCGAATGGGACGAACATGATAAGCATCATAATCCCGTGCCACCGCGTGATTCGAGCCGACGGGACGCTCTGCGGGTACGGCGGCGGTCTATGGCGCAAGAAATGGCTCCTCGATCACGAAAGCCGCTACGCGCGTGATGGAAAAGGCGAGCAGTAATGATGAGTAAACGGGATCGGTGATCAGGTAAGGCGTCCTGGCTGCAAAGCTTTCTTCGCGAAGCCGACCAAATAAATCGGGCGATGCTGAAGTCATCGCGTCTACGCGCTTTTGACACTCTCGATCACTGTGCGAGTCGTGATGCGCGATGGAGCGCAGTGAGCACGCAGCAATAAAGATTGAGCCGACAGCGCTTCGGCCCATTTATGCCAGCACTGCATTTCCGGCCGCGAACGTGTGGTGGCTATTCAGCGCGCTGGTTCTCGCGATCAAGCTCCTTCTCCTTTGGCTGGATCCAACGCCAAAGCTCTTTTTGGGCGACTCGTGGAGCTATATTTGGACCGCGCTGACTGGCTGGATTCCAGGGGACCGATCGTACTTCTACGGCTACCTGGTACGTAGCCTCGCGCTTTGGCCGCACAGTTTTACTCCGCTTTTAGTGATTCAGGCGCTCGCCAGCGGCGCAACGGCGATCGTGTTTGCTTTCATTTGTCGTCGCTCCTTCGAAATGTCGAACGGACTTTCGTTTCTGTTCGGATTGTTGTGCGCGCTGGATCCGTGTCAGCTTGTTTGGGAACGCTATGTCATGACCGAAACCTTTAGCCTCCTTGTTTACGTGCTGGTTCTGTACTGGTCTCTGGCTTATTTACGGGATCGGCGGCTATGGCAACTCGCAGCCGTCCAAGCGCTCGCGGTGCTGCTGATTGGCTTCAGGATGAGCTACCTTCTGGTTGTTCAGGGATGCACGATTTTATTGCCAGTCATTGCCTTTGCACATTGTGTCATTCCGGTGTTACGGAAGCGGTCAGGGATGCGCACACCTGAGGCGCGCGCTCTAACGATGGGGGTCGTACACGTGATCGCCAGTGTTGCGATGATGTTCGTAATGCATGGCGCCTACAAATATGCGAATGGCCGGCTGAGCCATCGCGAGCCGGCTTATTTGTATGATGCCGGAGATCACCTTGCCGCCGTTTGGGCGCCAGCGCTGGAGCCCTCTGACGCCCCCGATCCCCGGTTCGGCGAGATAATCGCCAACGGAGATCAGTTCAACATCAAGGATCTGCGCCTAAGAAATGCCCAACAGTATTCCGAAGGGCTTCTCATTAAACGCTGGCACGAAATTGAAAAAAACCGCCGAAAAAACGATCGGGTTGCGCGACAGACCGCCATCAATGCGCTGCGACGCCGTCCGTTGGAAATTGTCGAGCTTGGTGTGAAAACTTATATGGGATATTGGAATCTCCAGTTGATTTGGAGATACGCCCGAAACGATCTCGGTTATGGTAAGTTGAAAGAGGAGCAACTCAAGGCGCTCGCTGAGAAGTTCGGATTTCAAACCGTAGAACGTCTCCCCGCGCTCCCATATTCTTTGTTGCAACGGTACTTTCTTGGGGCTTGGCCCTATTACTTCATCGTGGTTGTCTCGCCTTTAGTTTGCGGATTCGCCATATGGTTAGGTCGCCATCGAGCATTTGCATTTCTCTTGTTTATCCACGCATCCATTCTGATGGTTGTGGTAACGGTTCTCTCACCGCAAGCATCCTTCCGTTATCTGCAACCTGTCTCTGTTTTGACTCTCTTAAGCATCGCCATTTGCGTTGACGGACTTGTCAGGAGAGCAAGACCGGCTGCGATGCAATCCGCTTCCTGATTCTGCCCAGCCGAAGAAATGGATTGAGACTGCGCGCCCGGAAGGACTCGAACCTTCGACCTACGGATTAGAAATCCGTCATTTTGCTAGGTAAATAACCTACCGTTGCCACGGTTGCCGATTAGGAGCTCCCTTTGACGGTCCCACAACTGTGCAACTCATACTTCGCAGTACGTACGGAAAAATTTTGCTTGTAACTTAAACAAAGTTTGGGCAATGCGCGCGAGCCGATGCCCAGAAGAAGCACGGCCACGCAGGAAATTCGTTCGTCGTGGAGGCGAGCTACTCGATACACAAGCGTTGGCTCGGGCGTTGAACGAAAGCCCGTTCACGATCCGCGACTGACGCCATAAACGCATTATCCCCTACATCCGCTTGGAGCATCGACAGATTCGATACCGGCTCGCTGCTGTGCTCACCGCGCTCGAGAGGTTCACGATCAAAAGCAAATGAGCCGTAAACAGCTAGAACCGCCGCTAGGATTCATCGGGCGCTCAGTGTCCCTATCGGCATCGAAAACGAGCGCTACGGCTGAGGGTGGGAGTAAGAAATGTCCTTCTTACAAGCGATTGCCGAGGGAATTTCGGCGTCGCGGGTTCATATACCGACGAATTGTCCGGGAGGCGGATGCTGCGATTTACGAGCAAATTCGGAATGGTTGCTTCAATCCTGTTGTTTGTTTCGAGGTAATTCTAGTTCGCCGCCGCGAGGCTTTTGTAATCGGCGATAGACGTGTCGAGGCCGCTGAGGTTTACCCTAACTCTGAAGCGTGGGGCGTTGATGGTTTCACGCTAACAGAAAAGCAAGCCGCCCTCGCAAAGCTGAAAAAGCTCACTGGCGATGCTGTCAATGAGACCTACTCGCGAATGACTACAGGACCGTCATCTTCAAAGAGAATCGCGACGATTGGCGACGTGCCGAGATTGTCGTTAGCACGGTTCAATCTTTTCTGTTCAACAACAAATATCAGGATCTTTTCTCACCGACGGACTTCGACCTCGTTATCTCTGACGAAGCGCACCGCTCGATAGGCGGGAATGCGCGAGCGGTTTTCAATTATTTCATCGGGTACAAGCTCGGCTTAACGGCCACGCCAAAAGATTACCTAAAAAAATTCGACAAGGCTTCGGCTAATGATCCACGCGAGTACGAACGCCGACTCCTTCTCGACCACCTACCGGACATTCGGATGCGAAGATAGTCAGCCTACGTTCCGCTACTCTCTTGTCGAAGGCGTGAACGATGGCTACTTAATCCGTCCAACGGTCATCGACGCGCGGACCGAAATCACGACCGAACTGTTGTCCGATCAGGGTTTCACCGTCCAGTTCAAAGACGAAGAGGGCGAGGGCAAAACAGAAACGTTCAAACAAAGGGAGTTTGAAAAGCGTTTCTTCGCGCAAGCCACGAATGAGCTTTTCTGCAAAACGTTTTTGGAACACGCTCCGGGATCCGATCAGTCGGGAGATCGGGAAGTCCATCATTTTCGGAGTCAGCCAGCACTACGCCTCGAAACTGACTCAAATCCTGAACGTCATGGCGGATAAAATGTTCCCAGGTAAGTACAACTCCGATTTTGCTGTGCAAGTAACATCGAGCGTCGATGATGCCGCGCAGCACGCGATTGACTTCACGTACAATAAGCTTCTCGGATCAGCAAACTTTTTGCCGACGTACAAGACGAGCAAAGCGCGCGTTTGCGTCACGGTAGGCATGATGACCACCGGCTACGACTGCCCGGACGTCCTCAATCTCGGGGCGAGAGAAGAAAGACGGCCGTGACATTTGTGGCCGCATTCATGGTGACATTGCAAGAAGTTGAGGTCCCGGCACAATTGCCAAGCCAGTGGAAGAAGATCGAACCTTGAGCGGGGGTAGCTGTTAGAGTAACTGTGGTGCCAACTGCAAAAGTGGTAGAAGCAGTAGGGCAAGTGGGACCACAATTGATACCGGTTGGATTAGAGATGACGGTGCCACTTCCGGCACCGGATTTAGTGACGGTGAGAAGATTTCTGGTGGAAGCAGTAAGATTAAATGTGGCTGTAACCGGCTTATCCGTACTTACAATAGTGGAGCAGGTAGAAGAATTTCCTGAACAAGCTCCTCCCCAACCAGCAAACCTTGATCCTTGGGCGGCAGTAGCGGTTAGGGTGACTGGAGTGCATTGATTAAAGGCGCCTGCGCAGGTTGTATCCGGGCCACAATTGATGCCAGCAGGATTGGATGTAACAGTGCCAAAGCCCGTGCCCATAGTAGTGATAGTAAGTTGGTTTGTATTTATGGTAAATGGATTAAATGTAGCTGTCACCGTTTTAGCCTCACTCATAGTAACAATACAGATCGAGCCATTACCGGCACAAGCTCCTCCCCAACGGCTGAAACTTGATCCTGGGTTCGGAGAGGCAGAAAGTTTAACTAAAGTATTACGAACAAAGGAATTAGAGCATCTCCTAATAACGCCCTGAGTGCCACAGTAGATACCGGCTGGATCCGATAGAACTGTGCCGCTGCCATTCTTTGTAACCGTTAATTCGTAAAGTGGTAGCGCGCTTTTATTGACTGATACAGAGTATTGCGTCGAATTACTGCTAGTATCAAAAGCTTTAGCCATAATTCTGGTTGTTCCCGAAGGTATTTGTGTGGCATCGAGCACGTATTGATACGGAGGAGTTGTTACAGAGCTTTTAAGAACATTATCAACATAAAACTCAACTCTATTGATGCCGGTAGAATTGTTGTCACTGGCCATGGCGCTTAAAAGAACGCTCCCAGTTAGGACTGTATTATCAACCGGCGAAGTCAGAACAAGGTGGGGCGGCGTAACATCGGGGATTTGATCGACTGGTACTGGGTTTTGAAAATAGCTATTGGTTTGAGTCATGGCGGAGACATTAACGGGTGTGTAAGCGCGTTCAAAAGTTTGTTGAAACCGAATCGGCGCGGACCAATAACGCTCCCAGACCCAAGGACTACTGAAAGGAATATTAAGCGACCGAATTAACTGCATAACATTACGGCTAAACATAGCGCTGAGATCTTCTGAATTAGTGGTAGTATTGTTACCTGGATTAACATCAGCAAACTCTCCAATATAAAGCGGTTTGTTGGTGCTACTGGCGGCTTGGTTAATAATATTGAGAAAATTAGCATTCATGTGTCCGGTATTGCCCAGACGTTCATTATCAGAGTTATAAAAATGAACGCTTACCACGTCAGAGCCTTGGTGTATATCACTCAGATTTTTTTGGAATTGGGATTGTGAATCAGCGGTCCAATTAGATGTAATCCATTCAGGACTTGCTCGTAAATGCTCCGCCGCCGAGCGTGGCAAGGCATCGCCAGAATCAATATAATGGGTTGGATCAAGATTGCGGACGAAACCAGCCAAACGACTTTGGAAAGCAATCAGCTGATTGGTTGAATAGTTTCTAAAAACAGATTGTGGATCAGAGCATTGCTGGTCGGCAAATGAGTTTAGATCGGTAGAAAGGTTGAGTTCATTGCCAAGCTCATACATATCAATCGCGCGGTTATTTTTGTATTTGGTAATGAAATCGTGGATATAACGAGTCAGAAGTTGGTAAGATTGTGATTGAGGATTAGCGAGAAGATCAGCAAGAGTGTCATTGCCAGCAACGGCCCAACGAGCCGGGTGCCAGTTGAAGCTTGGAATAATTTTGATGCCGTTAGAATTGAGATCACTGAACATCCGGTCCATGTGACTCCAATATGTTGTCGGATTGTTACGCCATAAGTTCATCATGTCATCCGTTTCACCGTAGGTATTCGCCCCAAAGCCAGCGATAACGACTCGAAGGTAGGAGATGCCCACATCCTTAGCGTCTTGGATTGAGCGAAGACCCAAGGATTGACCAAGTCGAACACAGGCCGCGTAGTTGTTGTCAAAATCACAACCCGCCACTACACCTTGATACCATTCGGCTAAGTTGGACTGATTAATTCCAAGTGCCGGATGAGCTGCTGGCAGTGGGTGGCGAGCGGTGAGCGTCACTTCCGCCAAAGGAGTGGTACTTGTAATTGTCTGGCAGTCGGAAGCCGAATACAGACGAAAGCGCGCAGTGTGAGAAAAAAGATTAGTCCCTGGAAATGGAGATGAGCCATTACCGGAGCTGTCGTGACCACAAGCGAAGACCTGTTCTGGTCCACCGTCAGTGCTTAGCTTAACTACTCCCTGCGTTACTCCAGTGCCAATATGCCAAGAGATTGAACTCGAACATGTATTAGAGCCCACGGGAGCGATACAAGGATCGGGTGTGGCGTTTAAATATGAGGTGGCGGAGGCAATTGGAGGATCAGTTGCTCGAGCAACATTAAAATTAAATATATAGAAAAAACCTAATAACAGGAAAAAGACTGAAATCAGTTTTAAAAATTTTCTAGACATTGGGGATAATATTTTACTCAAAATGCTAATAATTAAAAATACTCTTTAGCGCCGCCCAAATACTAACAAGGAGTGAGGAGAACGGTTTTTCGAACTAATTCCTTAATCCAAATCGTACACTTCGACTAGCGCAACGCCGGTGGTGTTGTTCACACCGCGCACGATCGCGGTGTAATTACCAGGCGCCAGGTCGGAGATGATCGCAGGTTCCCTTCCGTCACCGGGAGCGTAGCCGCTGTTCCGGAGCTCAGGCACTTGGTCGCTGCTAATAATCCCGACAATTAGTTATCCGATGGCTACCCTCGGTTTTCCATCAACGTCGCGGTGCAACTAGCCGAATCGGTTATGATCCCTTTCCCATCGGTCTTGTGCGCGACGAAGCGCATCAACAATGTCAGTGGACTCAGTCCATTCCAATTTCACAAGCCGGATGACGATCTTCTCGTCGCCAGGCGCCATCGACAACAAAACGCTGCACAATTCAGCGACACGGGCCTCCTCCGCACCGGAAAGCGTGCGTTTGAGCAGGTCAGACTCGATGCTTCGAATGCAACAAAACAATATGAGTCCTTTTTAGGGGCATTAATCTCGTCTTTCGGCATTATCGCCAGTTGGTGAAGCCTAAAGATGCTAAGCAGTACTGGAATATCATGCCGGAGACGAGACAGTGCGAATATCGTTCCTCTGGCCAAAGCTGCGTGAAAATGCCGGTAAATGCCAAGTATTCGCCAACCCACTGCGTCAAGCCGTTCTAAGTTTTACGGCTTGATGCTGTCTCTTTCCCTCGTATTTTGACGCTGCGCGCACGGAAGGACTCGAACCTTCGACCTACGGATTAGAAATCCGTTGCTCTATCCGGCTGAGCTACGGGCGCAAATATTTCCGCGATTCAAATAACCGCCGCGGTGGATTATCGCGGCTGATTCCTGACACCGCAAATATCACAAGAGTTGCAGCTACCAGGCTGTGACCGGCTGGAATAAAACGTCGCGCAGCAAGGCGGCTAAGCAGCTACGGCTGGACTAACGAGAAATCGCCGTTGGTTTTGTGAAGGCGATCCCTCCTCCATCAGGGTGTCGGCGTCGGCGTGGGCGGATTAGCTGTGGTGGAGGCGGAGAACGAAAATATACCGTTGGCCGCCGGATTCTGGGTGGTAAAGATCCACGTGCCAGGCGTTGGGTCAAACCCAGTGCGGGTGATCGTCCCCGGCCCGGTGACCACCAGGAATCCATTCGCGTTCACGGTTTTGGTGGATGTTGTCAGGTTAAACGTAAATCCGTCCACACTCCAGAGATTAGCCAGGCCGGAACCAAAGGTCCAAGGCGCGCCCATCGCCACTTGATCTCCGACGTTTACGTATGTCGCGAAGGCTCCTGATCGGCTGACAACCGTTGGCGGCTGGTTGGCCCCATTGAGCCATGATGTGACCTTCTTAGCGGTGTTGCAGTTGGTCGTGTCGAGTTTCGCGCCGCCCTTGATGGTGATGGTGCCATTGATTGGCGCTGCCGTCGCCGTGGGTGTAGCCGTAGCTGTCGCAGTAGCAGTGGCCGTCGCAGTGGGAGTAAACGTAGCTGTAGCCGTGGGCGTGAACGTAGCTGTAGCCGTAGCTGTCGGCTCAGGAGTTGGAGTAAACGTTGCCGTGGCTGTAGCTGTGACTGTTGGAGTTGGCGTGTCGGTGGCCGTGGCTGTCGCAGTAGCCGTCGGAGTAAATGTAGCTGTGGCTGTTGCAGTAGCTGTTGGCGTTGGCGTGTCGGTCGCCGTGGCTGTGGCAGTAGCTGTTGGTGTGGGAGTAACCGTGGCTGTTGCGGTCGCTGTTGCCGTCGGTGTTGAAGTTAACGTAGGGGTCGGACTGGGTGTTGGCGTCGCTCCAGCGTCTATGAACAGCGACTGGCTGGGGATGCCGTTGGTGAAGACAGTCACCAGCGCGTAGCCAATGGGGAAGCCGCTGGAACTGGTGGTCATCAGAGTGATCGGCGTGGAAGTGAAAGAGCTGTCAGACCAGCCCGTCATCATATCCGGGGCTAGGAAAAGCGTCTGCTCGTTGGCGAGGCTTAGCAGTAGGACCAGCGGATAGTCGGAGGATGAATTCTGGGGGCCGTTGCCGCCAGAAGCTTCTGAGATGCCTTTCAAGCGCGAGCCTGAAGCTGTCAGCTCGCTGCTACTCGTCAGGAAGAAAGGCGAGACGCTGGTGACCAAAGGTTGCCAGCTGGGATCAAAGCCCAAACCTCGATCGTAGAGTTCCGCGCTGCTCAAGAAAGTAGTGCCATCCGGGCTTCCTCCCGTCACCAACACCTTGCCTGTGGGCAGCAGCGTCGCCGTGTGAAAGCGGCGAGCGGCGCTCATGTTGGCGGTCACAGTCCATATCGCCGTCCCGTGGGTCGAATCATACAGTTCCGCACTGCTTAAGAAAACAGTAGCGCTACTCTGTCCTCCCGCCACCAGCACCTTGCCTGAGGGCAGCAGCGTCGCCGTGTGACGCCCGCGTGCGGTACTCAGGCTGGCGGTCGTCGTCCACGTCCCAGCAGCCGGATCATACAGTTCCGCGCTGCTCGTGAAAGCTCCCCCGGCCACCAACACCTTGCCTGTGGGCAGCAGCGTCGCCGTGTGCTGGACGCGTGCGGTGACAAGGGGGCCGGTCGGCGCCCACGTCCCCGCAGCCGGATCAAACAGTTCCGCGCTGTTCAAGGAACTACCATTGGTTCCTCCCGCGACCAGCACCTTCCCTGAGGGCAGCAGCGTTGCCGTGTGCTGGAAGCGTGCGGTGCTCATGCTGCCGGTTGAGCTCCACATCCCGGTGGCCGGATCATACAATTCCGCGCTGTTTAAGGGATTAGAGCTGCTATCCAGTCCTCCTGCCACCAGCACCTTGCCTGAGGGCAGCAGCGTCGCCGTGTGAGAGCGGCGAGCGGTGATAAGGCTGTCGGTCGCATTCCACGTCCCCGCCGCTGGATCATACAGTTCCGCGCTGTCCAAGACACTACTGACAGTATCTCCCCCCGCCACCAGCACCTGGCCTGAGGGCAGCAGCGTCGCCGTGTGACGTTGGCGTGCGGCGCCAAGGTTGCCGGTCGCACTCCACGTCGCAGTGGCCGGATCATACAGTCTCACGTTTGTCGTGTAAGGCTCAGCAGGAAGGCCAGTATATCCTCCGGCCACCAGCACCTGACCTGAAGGCAGCAGCGTCGCGGTGTGCTGGCAGCGTTGGCCGAGGCCGCCAGCCGTCGCATCACTCCAGGTCCCCGCAGTCGGATCATACAATTCCGCGCTGTTCAAGGCACCAGGACATTCACCACCAAGGAAACAAAAGTGAATGGATCCTCCGGCCACCAGCACCTTGCCTGAGGGCAGCAGCGTCGCCGTGTGAAACTGGCGTGCGTTGCCCATGCTGCCGGTCGGACTCCAGGTCCCCGTAGCCGGATCATACAGTTCCGCGCTGCTAAAGGAGTCACTATCGTCGGCGGGCGCTCCTCCGGCCACCAGCACCTTGCCTGAGGGCAGCAGCGTCGCCGTGTGCAACAGGCGTCCGGTGCCCATGCTGCCGGTCAGACTCCACGTTCCCGCAGCCGGATCATACAGTTCCGCGCCGCCCCCTCCTCCCGCGACCAGCACCTTGCCTGAGGGCAGCAGCGTCGCCGTGTGCTGGGCGCGTCCGTGGACAAGGGGGCCGGTCGGCGCCCACGTCCCTGTAGCCGGATCATACAGTTCCGCGCTGGTGTCTTCTCCCGCCACCAGCACCTTGCCTGATGGCAGCAGCGTCGCTGTGTGAAACTGGCGTGGTGCGCCCATGCTACCGGTCGCAGACCACGTCCCAGCAGCCGGATCATACAGTTCCGCGCTGCTCAAGGAATTAGAGTTGCTATCCAGTCCGCCGGCCACCAGCACCTTTCCTGAGGGCAGCAGCGTCGCCGTGTGATGGTAGCGTGCGGTGACAAGGTTGCCGGTCGCAGACCACATCCCCGTGACCGGGTCATACACTTCCGCGCAGCCCCCAGCAAAAGTGCAAAAGAGTCCCGTGCCGTATCCTCCCGCGACCAGCACCTTGCCTGAGGGCAGCAGCGTCGCCGTGTGAAACGCGCGTCCGGTGGTCAGGGGACCGGTCGCCGTCCAGCTTGGATCAATCATTACCGGATAGCGCAGCCCTTGGACCACTACCAGGCGCAACCGCTGCGGCCCCGCTGCCGGCTTCGACGCGTCCAACTCCCAATGCACCGCGTCGGCCCGGCTCTTGCCGCTGGCTTCCATCAACCACGGTGCTTCAATCTTCACGCCTTGCCCCGCCTTGTTGGTAAAACGCACTTCGCCTTTCACTACCTCCACGCGCGTCCCGGCGCTCACCTCGCTCAACTCGTACGCGAACTCGCGCGGCGCACATTCACTTTGCAAATAGAGAAACTCTTCACTGCGCCCGGCGCTCACTACATGCAGACTGTCGGTCTCTGGGTAGGCATTGCGATAGATCACCTGGTCGTTCCCGATCTGCGCCGTCGCATCCGTGCCGCCCACGGGCCGCACCGCCACGCGCACTCCTCCGCCTTCCACTACAAACGGCTCGCCGTAACGCGTGGGATAAAAACTGCTCAAGCCGGCGTCGCCGCTCGCCCCCTGCCGGCGCACCATCGCCAGCCACGCTTCCTGCTCGACCGGCTTGAGTCCCGCGGGTGGTGTTAAGTTTTCCTCCTCCGCCGTCGGCGCCTGGCGCGCACTGAACCCGGCGATTTCACGTCCGTGCACGCGTTGACGACTCGCCGAGATTTCGACGCGTGCCGATTTGCGCGGAGTTTTCTGTTTTCCGGTAGCCGAGGACTTTGACGGAGCTGCGCGGCGCTGCGCACTCTGGAGAGCCATATCAGCGCGGGTCGTCTTTTGCTTGAATTGATTCCCAGCAGGCATCGCGGCGAACGTTAGCAACGCCGCGAAGAATGAGATCAGGATAATGCGCAATGTGATTTGAAGCGCCGAAGCGCGGAGAGAAGCTTTGTCTTTTGTGTTCATGGGAGGTTTGGAGCTGAGGAAGCCGTATCCTAGAGAACCCCAAACCGTTCCAAAGAAAGCGTCTCCGCAGGTTAGGATTACGCTTTTAGTGCAAGCGCCGAAAAGGTGTCAACATCATTCTATCGGATGTGGGCTTAGTTGTGTTTGGATAACATCCCTGATTGGATTGTTCGAATACGGATGACGGCTGAAATTTCTACGGTTTGTTCTACGGTCAGTTGCAATTTTGCTGCAAAACTGCGCAATCCTGCGCAACGCGATGCGAATGCGAAAAGCCCCAGATATCTGGCGTCGGCAAGACTGTGCAAAACAGTGAAATGATGCGCAACTCGTTAGGCTTGAATTAGAAATCCGTTGCTCTATCCGACTGAGCTACGGGCGCACGATGAGCACAGACATATAGCCCGTTTCGCGGCGAATGAAAGCTGCTGGACGCTTGGTGCATCGCATCGTACCGCATTTGGTTGCCGAGCGAGGATTGACGCACCGCCACATGCTTGATAAACGCTAGGGCGCAGACCGCCGCGTTTGCGCGTCATGGCTAAGGAAGCTTCATCGGTCAATCCCTCTGTTCCATTACATGAGGTGCTGGAGGCCGAGTTCGCGGTGTTGCATGGGGAATTGCCGCCTGATTATCCGAGTTCGACCGAGCCAAACACCCGCTTAAAGGCAATCTGGGCGGCTGTGCACGAACTTCCAGAAAAACGCGCTGCGCTTTGCATTTCCGGTGGCGGCATTCGCAGCGCGACATTTGGGCTTGGAGTGTTGCAGGGCCTCGCGCGCTGCGGTTTGCTCGACAAGTTCCACTATCAATCCACCGTCTCGGGCGGCGGATACATTGGCAGTTGGCTGAGCGCCTGGATTAATCGTGCTGGCCTAACAAGTGTTGCCACTCAACTCGCGCATCAGAGCGAGCATATCAGGCCAAATCCGGAACCGCTTGAGATTCAGAATCTGCGCAGCTACAGCAATTACCTCAGCCCGCGGCTCGGATTTTTCTCAGCGGATAGTTGGACGCTTGTTGGCACATATTTGCGCAACCTGTTGTTAAACTGGTGCGTAATCATTCCGTTGCTCGCCGCATTTCTCGCGTTGCCGTGGATTTTCAGCTCAGTCGTGATGATGGATCCGCCGCCGCGAAACGACACGCTACTCTGGAGCGGAGCGGCACTGGTTGTGATTGGCGTCGCTTACATGGGACTCAATCTGCCGTGTGGCCGTAATCTGCGATGGGATCAACAGCGATTCCTACTGTTCTGTCTTCTGCCGCTTTTCGTCGCGTCGGTACTCATGACCATCTACTGGGCGTGGTTTAACTATTACGGTCGCGCTCTGATCGCGTGGCCATTGTTTGGCTTCGGTCAACCGCAGACGTGGGTACCGTTTCTCTATCTTGGAATAGCCCTGCATCTCGTCTCATGGCTGACATCATTACTTCCCGCGCATGGATTTCGGACCTTGGAATTTCTCGCTGTAATCGTGTCTGGCGCCGTTGGGGGCGTGATTCTGTGGTTAGGCGCGCAACAGTTGTTTCCGCATCCTGTGATGCAAATGGAGTTGTACATTTGCCTTGCTGTTCCCGGTTTCATGGCGCTGTTTTTCCTGGCGATCATGGCATTCGCTGGAATTTCGAGCCGCTGGACCGATGATTCGGATCGCGAATGGTGGGGACGCGCAACCGGCTGGTTGCTCGCAGTGGCTTTCGGATGGCTGCTCATCAGCGGACTGGTGGTCTTCGGACCACTTTCGCTGAAGTGGACATGGTCATTCATCACGACCGGAGGTCTGGCAGCACTTCTTACTGTTGTCGGCGGCCGCAGCCAGATGGTTGCGGCCACTCAAAAGGAGCGTGCGACCGCGAGTCCGCTCGGTCTTATTTTATCCAAGGCGTCCACGATCGCGGCGCTGGTCTTTGCAGCGGTCCTGTTAATTCTCATCACCGAGGCAACCACATCGGTGATCAAGAAGTTGATTCAGGCTTATCACATTAAAATGAGTTATCAGGCAACGTTGGAGTCCAAGTCGGGGCTGCTCGGTCGTCCCGAGGAATATCTCAACGTGATTTTCTACACGCCGTGGTGGCTGGTGATTCCGTTCGGGTCGCTACTTTTGCTCGGCGGCGTTGTCATGGCGCGCCTGATCAACGCAAACAAGTTTTCATTGCACGGAATGTATCGTGAACGGTTGATTCGCGCTTACCTGGGCGCTTCGAATTCGGACCGGAAAGAAAATCCATTCACGGGATTCGACGAGAACGACAACCTCAAAATGCGGGATCTTTGGCTACAGGAAAAATTTCACGGCAAACTGATGCCCGTTGTAAACATCGCTCTCAATCTGGTGTCTGGCGAAAAGCTTGGCTGGCAGGAGCGCAAGGCACAGAGCTTCACGGTCAGCCCGTTGCACTGCGGATCATCAGCGATGCAACCGGGCTATCGTTCTACAACCGGCACGGATGGGACGGTGTATGGCGGTCCGGAAGGTATCTCGCTCGGATCAGCGATTACCATTTCCGGCGCCGCGGCCAGTCCTAACATGGGGTATCACTCATCGCCTTTCGTCACCTTCATTCTGACGTTGCTCAATGTGCGGCTAGGCGCGTGGCTGGGAAACCCCGGTCAGGCAGGCGATCAGACGTTTCAACTTGGATATCCGGAGAGTAGCGTACGGCCGATTATTGATGAAGCCTTGGGCCTAACGAACGACAAAAGTCCTTACGTGTATCTCTCCGATGGCGGCCATTTCGAAAACCTTGGACTGTACGAAATGGTGCTGCGCCGCTGCCATTTCATCGTAGTCAGCGACGCGGGTGAGGATCCCGAATGTTCGTTCACTGATCTCGGTGAATCGGTGCGAAAAATTCGGGTGGATTTTGGGATTCCGATCGACTTCGATCAGATGACCATTTATCCCCGCAGCCAAATCGACGCAGCGAAACAGCATGGCCACAACTGCGCCATTGGCCGGATTCGCTATTCAGCAGTCGACGGTTCCACCGCTCCGGATGGCATCATCGTTTATATCAAGCCGGCGTGTTACGGCGATGAGCCGCGCGACATCTACGAATACTTTAAGAGGAGCGAAACATTCCCGCACGAGAGCACCGCTGACCAGTTCTTCTCCGAGTCGCAGTTCGAGAGCTACCGAATGCTTGGCGCATACACGATGGATAAACTCTGCGCAAACTGCGGCGGCGATTTTCGGCGCTTCACTGGTAACATCCTGAGCACGCACCTGCAGATTCAACCGCCCGATTGGCTGGCGACATTAATCCAAATGCCTCCCACCGACTCTGACACCACACGTCCTGCATGACTAGTGGACTGTATCACGAACCCGTATAGCGGTCGGCGCGCAAAGGTCCGGTCTGGGGAGCGCACGCGCCCTCGCGTGCTGGCGATGAC
>JBARMF010000322.1:0-4464 GCA_049802315.1 Candidatus Udaeobacter sp. | reverse complement strand
TCACTAAAACGACTCAAGACGGATGTTATTGATCTGTTCTATCAACATCGTGTTGATCCAGAAGTGCCGATCGAAGATGTGGCGGGTGCCGTGAAGGAGCTGATTGAGCAGGGGAAGGTTAAGTGTTTCGGCTTGTCAGAGGCAGGAGTGCAGACGGTTCGTCGCGCACACGCTGTTCAACCAGTCACCGCACTCCAAAACGAATACTCGCTCTGGTGGCGGCGCCCCGAAGAGGAAGTGTTACCTGTGCTCGAAGAGCTTGGGATCGGTTTCGTTCCGTTCAGTCCTCTTGGGAGAGGCTTTCTTACGGGCAGGATGAACGAGAACACGACGTTCGACAGTAGCGACCTCCGCAACACTCTGCCCCGGTTCACACCGGAGGCTCGCAAAGCCAACCAGGCGTTGGTCGATTTGTTAGGCGAAATCGCAAAACGAAAGCACGCGACGCCTGCTCAGGTTGCGCTGGCGTGGTTGCTGGCGCAAAAACCGTGGATCGTTCCTATCCCGGGCACAACAAAACTGCACCGGCTGGAAGAGAATGTTGGAGCGGTCGAGATCGAACTGACGCAAGATGATTTGCGCGATATTGAAAGCGCTGCGTCACAAATCGAAGTGCAAGGAGCTCGGTATCCCGAGCACTTGGAGCAATTGACGGGACGATGATGAAGTGACGAGTGCGCGCTCCCGCTGGTCTTTTGCTAAGCTTGAGAAAGAATCTGCACGACCTTCTGAATCGTATTCCAACTGCGAGTAGTGGCGGGCACGCCGAGCAGCTTCTCGATCTTGCCGAGGTAACCGATCGCTTTCATCTCTCGGCGATAGACACCCAGAACGAATCGATCTTGGATCCCGATGATTTTCAGCAGCCAGTCGTCGGAAGATGGGAGACAGTGAGGCAGATTCAGAGGAAGAGGAAGAGGCAGCGATCTGGCTAACACACTCACGAATTGCGTTATCTTTTCGCCTGAAGGTTGACCTGAGAAGGGATCTTTCGTCGCGAGCTTGATGATGTCGCGCGCGGGACAAATCATGATCTCGCATTTGAAGGGCAATTTCTTTGCGATCGCGGCACGCAGAGCTGATTCGCTCACATCTTCGCGTACGACGAATGTGCCGACTGCGCCGATGTTAATTACGCCGAGTCTCGATAATTGGCTCGCGATCACTGCCGGTTGGCAGCGATTCGCTTTGCCGACGTTCACCCCGCGGAGAAATACGACCCAGCGCATCGGAAAGATCAATGAGAGTTGATCAGGGATCGGTTAGCAACTCTCTTCCCAACAAAATTTTTTCCACTAGACTGCGCAAGTGGAGCTGAACGGCCAAGCGCTCACTCTGGAGCAAATCGCAGCAGTCGCAATTGGTGATGAGCATGTTGCGATCTCGCCATCTGCGCGTCCACGCATCGCTGCTTCCCGCGCGGTCATCGAACAAATCGTTACGCGCGACACCGTGGTTTACGGAGTCAACACCGGCTTCGGCAAACTCTCCGATGTTCGAGTGCCGCAAGACGAACTGCGGCAACTTCAATTGAACCTTGTTCGTAGTCACGCCTGCGGAATTGGCCAGCCACTTTCCGAACCCGAGGTGCGTGCAATGATGTTGCTCCGGGCGAACGTGCTGACGCTCGGCTTTAGTGGGATCCGTCGGGAGGTCATCGAGTTGCTTTGCGAGATGCTCAACCGCCGTGTGCACGCCGTTATTCCGGAAAAAGGATCAGTCGGCGCAAGTGGCGATCTCGCACCGCTTGCGCATCTGGCATTGAGCGTGATCGGCGAAGGCGAAGTATTTTTTGAAGGTGAACGGATGGCGACCGCCGAAGCGCTACCGCGCGCAAAACTAAAAGCTCTTGAACTACAAGCGAAGGAAGGTCTCGCCTTGCTCAACGGCACTCAAGCCATGCACGCGGTAGGCGGACTGGCGCTTTGGCGTGCGCAGCGCCTCGCATGCCTGGCCGACGTGTCCGGCGCGATGAGTGTCGAAGCGCTAAAAGGCACGCCCGTCGCATTCGATCCGCGCTTGCAGGACGCGCGTCCGCATCCGGGTCAGCAGGCCGTAGCCGAACATCTTTTGTCCCTGATGGAAGACAGCGAGATCCGTCAGTCGCATCTCACCGACGATCACCGGGTGCAGGATGCATACAGCCTGCGCTGCATGCCTCAGGTGCACGGGGCAGTACGCGGCGCACTCGCACACTGTGAAGACGTTCTGCTCATTGAGTCGGCATCGGCCACGGACAATCCGCTTGTGTTTGCCGAAACCAGTGAGGTCATTTCAGGCGGGAACTTTCACGGTGCGCCGCTTGCGTTTGCGTTCGATTACGCTGCGATCGCGCTCGCCGATTTGATGAGTATGAGCGAACGCCGCACGGATCGCCTTGTTAATCCAGATAAGAGCGAAGGTCTTCCGGCGTTTCTTGCCCAGCGGCCCGGAGTGGAATCAGGGTTCATGATTGCGCATGTTGCAGCTGCATCGCTGGTGAATGAAGCGCGCGTGCTCTCGCATCCGGCCAGCGTTGACAACATCACCACCTCCGGCGGAAAGGAAGATCACGTGTCCATGGGAATGACGAGCGCGCTGAAGCTGCGGTCGATCGTCGATCTTGCGGAAAATTTGATTGCCATAGAGCTGCTTGCGGCCGCTCAAGGTCTGGAATATCGCCGTCCTTTGAAGGCCGGTCGCGGCGTCGAGCGAGCGTTCGCTGCTGTGCGTAAAGTCTCGCCCCCGCTTACGAAGGATCGCGCGCTGTCAGGCGATATTGCCCGTGTTGCTGAAGCGATTCGGCGAGGCGACCTTGATTCAGGAGCGAATATCGCATGAGTGGAAAGCGAATTATTCACGCACCTCGTGGCAGTGAGCGTATCTGCAAAGGCTGGCACCAGGAAGCGGCCATGCGGATGTTGATGAACAATCTCGATCCGGAGGTCGCAGAAAATCCCGATCAACTGGTTGTTTACGGGGGAACGGGTCGCGCCGCGAGGAGTTGGGAAGCGTTCGATGCAATCCTGGCCTCACTGCGAGAGCTCGAAAACGATGAGACCCTTCTCGTGCAATCAGGAAAACCGGTCGGTAAATTTAGGACCCACGATGAAGCGCCGCGCGTCCTGATTGCGAATTCGAATCTCGTGGGACAATGGAACAATTACCGTGAATTCAATCGCCTCGAACAAGTGGGTCTAACGATGTATGGCCAGATGACGGCCGGTTCGTGGATTTACATCGGCAGCCAGGGAATCGTGCAGGGTACGTTTGAGACTTTTGCCGCTGCCGGTCGGAAACATTTCGGCGGATCGCTCGAGGGAAAATTGGTTTTGACTGGCGGCCTCGGTGGGATGGGTGGCGCGCAGCCGCTTGCCGCGACGATGAACGGAGCGATTTTTCTCGGCATCGACGTCGATCCGGCTCGGATTGAGAAGCGATTGAAGAGCGGATACTGCGACAAAATTGCGTGGTCGCTCGATGAAGCGCTCAAGTTGATCGATCAGGCGCGCAAGGATCGAAAATCGCTGTCCGTGGGTTTAGTCGGCAATTGCGCTGATGTGCTGCCCGACATCGTGAAACGTGGAGTCGTGCCCGACGTACTCACAGATCAAACGAGCGCGCACGACGCGCTGAACGGCTATGTGCCACACGGAATGTCGCTCGAAGACGCGCTCGTGCTGCGACGGAAAGATCCAGACGGATACATAGCACGCGCGATGCAATCCATGGCGGTCCACGTCGATGCGATGCTCGCGCTGCAAACAAAAGGCGCGATCACCTTCGACTACGGCAACAACATTCGAGCTCAGGCACAAAAAGCCGGGATAAAAAACGCGTTCGACATTCCGGGGTTCGTTCCTGAATACATCCGCCCGCTGTTTTGCGAAGGACGTGGTCCCTTCCGTTGGGTCGCCTTGAGTGGTGATCCCGCTGACATCGCGCGCACCGACAAACTGGCGCTCGACTTATTTCCAAAAAACCAAACGCTCGCGCGCTGGATGAAGCTGGCGAGGGAGCGAATTCATTACCAGGGATTGCCTGCGCGAATTTGCTGGCTCGGTTATGGTGAACGCGCCGAGTTTGGCGTCGCCATCAACGAGCTGGTGAAGAGCGGCGAAATTAAAGCGCCGATTGTGATTGGCCGCGATCATCTCGACACCGGCTCGGTTGCATCTCCTAATCGCGAGACCGAAGGCATGCTCGATGGCAGCGACGCTATCGCAGACTGGCCATTGCTCAATGCACTCGTCAATACCGCCGCTGGGGCATCATGGGTATCAATCCACAACGGCGGTGGCGTCGGCATCGGTTATTCGCAGCATGCCGGCATGGTAGTTGTCGCCGACGGCACTGAAAATTCCAAGCGCCGCCTGGACCGTGTTCTCACCAGCGATCCCGGCATGGGCATTCTCCGCCACGCCGACGCGGGGTATTCCCGAGCGATTGAATTCGCCGCTGCACACGACATCGATATTCCGATCA
>JBARMF010000321.1:0-13521 GCA_049802315.1 Candidatus Udaeobacter sp. | reverse complement strand
GCAACTGGCGATCTGGCTCTGGTTCACGGTGCTCTTTGCCAATTTTGCTGAAGCGGTGGCGGAAGGCCGGGGCAAAGCGCAAGCTGCCAGCCTGCGGCGGGCGCGCAAGGATACGATCGCACGTCGCCTGCGAAATGGACGCGAGGAGAAAGTCCCCGCGCCGGCATTGCAGAAGGGCGATCTGGTCGTGTGCGAAGCGGGCGACATCATTCCTGCGGATGGCGACGTTGTCGATGGAATCGCCAGCGTAGATGAGGCGGCGATTACCGGCGAATCCGCTCCCGTGATTCGCGAAAGCGGCGGCGACCGCAGCGCGGTGACTGGTGGCACGCGTGTACTGAGCGACCGGATTGTCATTCGTGTCACAGCTGATAAAGGCGCCGGTTTCCTGGACAAGATGATCGCGTTAGTCGAAGGCGCTCGTCGTCAGAAAACGCCTAACGAAATTGCGCTTACCATTCTGCTTGCTGCGTTGACGTTCATCTTCCTTCTGGTCTGCATAACGCTGAAGCCATTTGGAATTTACTCGGCGACGAACTTTTCCATTCCGGTGCTGATCGCGCTGCTGGTCTGTCTCATTCCCACAACGATCGGCGGTTTGCTCAGCGCCATTGGTATCGCTGGAATGGATCGCGTCCTTCAACGCAATGTGCTGGCAATGAGCGGACGCGCCGTCGAAGCAGCGGGCGACGTTGACGTTTTGTTACTCGACAAAACGGGTACGATCACACTCGGCAATCGGATGGCCGTCGGATTTCATCCCGCGCCAGGCGTTTCGCCCAACGATCTCGCGGCCTCTGCACAGTTGAGCTCGCTCGCTGATGAGACGCCGGAAGGACGCTCGATTGTCGTCCTCGCGAAAGAAAAATTCGGATTGCGCGCGCGTGAGATGCACGAACTGGAGGCCACCTTCGTGCCTTTCACCGCGCAAACGCGAATGAGCGGTGTGGATCTTCACGCCAACGGCGCGGAACCGAAAATGCGCATTCGCAAAGGCGCGGCCGATGCGGTCCGCGGGTTTATCGAATCGGCGGGCGGAATGTTTCCGCAACCGGTGGCCAAAACAGTGGACGAAATTTCGCACCGGGGAGGTACGCCGCTCGTCGTCGCGTCCGACATGCTGACGCTCGGCACGATTGAGCTCAAGGATGTGGTCAAAGGCGGAATCAAGGAGCGCTTCGCGCAGTTGCGCAAAATGGGAATCAAAACCGTGATGATCACCGGCGACAATCCGCTGACAGCCGCGGCGATTGCAGCCGAGGCTGGCGTCGACGATTTCATGGCGCAAGCAACGCCGGAACAAAAACTGAAGCGCATCCGCCAGGAGCAGTTCGAGGGTCACCTGGTTGCCATGACGGGTGACGGCACGAATGACGCACCGGCGCTCGCGCAGGCCGACGTGGGTGTTGCCATGAACACAGGGACGCAAGCCGCGCGCGAAGCCGGCAACATGGTCGATCTCGATTCCAATCCAACGAAGCTGCTAGACATCGTCGAAATCGGTAAACAGATGCTGATTACGCGCGGATCGCTCACCACCTTCAGCATCGCAAACGATGTCGCGAAGTATTTCGCAATCGTCCCGGCGATGCTGATGACGACATTTCCCGAGATTGCGCCGCTCAACATCATGCACTTGAGCACCTCCACCAGCGCCATCCTGAGCGCCGTTATTTTCAATGCACTCATCATCATCGCGCTTATTCCGCTGGCGCTGCGTGGCGTCGCTTACAAACCAATGGGCGCGCTTGCGATCTTGCAACGCAACCTGCTGATCTACGGCTTCGGCGGTCTCATCGTTCCGTTTATTGGAATCAAACTGATCGATCTGATCATCACTGCACTTCATCTTGCCTAACGACATGAAAGAATTTTTCTCCCATATTCGCGGCGCGGTCGTATCGACGCTCGTGCTCGCAGTAGTCTGCTGCGGCCTGTATCCGCTCATCGTCTTCGGAATTTCGCAGGCGTTGTTTCGCGACCAGGCGAACGGCAGTTTGATTACCGGTGCGGACGGGAACGTCCGCGGCTCGAAATTGTTAGGCCAATCGTTCTCGGACCCGAAATATTTTCACCCGCGTCCTTCCGCCGCGGGCAACGGTTACGACGCGACGAGTTCCGGCGGCAGCAATTTGGGGCCGACTTCTCAAAAACTGTACAATGCGATTAAAGAACGAATAGCGGCGTACCGTGCTGAAAACGGTTTGAGCGGAACCGAGCCTGTGCCAGCGGACGCAATCACTGCATCGGGTAGCGGACTCGATCCAGAGATCAGCTTACGTAATGCCGAGTTCCAGGTCCCGCGTGTGGCTAAAGCTCGCGGCTTGAGCGAAGACAAAGTTCGCGAGCTGGTCCAGCAGAACACCGATGGACGTGATCTCGGAATGTTCGGTGACCCCGGCGTCAATGTCCTGCAACTGAATCTCGCACTGGATCAGGCGCGCTGATGAAAACAAGTCGGACGTGCGTTTTCATGTTCGTTCCGATTCTATTGGAGCGAGTAGCGAACATGAGAGGTGCGACTGGCTTCGGGACTGGGTCGAACGGGAGTTCGCCGTCGGATGAGAAGCACAATAAAACAGCACGGTGGCGAGTGCGGCATTGCTCGGGAGGCGAAACACAGGCGCTACCCGATCATCTGTTCTGGAGCTGGTTCATCGACAATCCGCGTCCGCAATCCAGCAAATGAAAACAATCAATATGTCGATCCAAAAAAATTTCCGCTCTTGTCTATCAAACAATCGGCCACCACAATTCGGATTTCTGGGCGAGCCGCGCGTGGATGTTATGGGATTGAACCGCCTTCTCAACCCACTCTCATAGCCTTGACGCCTCCGCTCAGAGTGGAAATAATGGCGGCCTACCGGAGGACAACCAATGTTGCATCTCGATACAGGCAATACTGCCTTCACACTGCTGTGCGCCAGCTTGGTGATGTTAATGACGCCGGGACTGGCATTCTTTTATGGCGGACTCGTTGGACGAAAGAACGTGCTGGCCATCATGATGCAGAGCTTCGTCTCTATGGGCTGGACCACGGTGTTGTGGTGGGCCTTCGGATTCTCGCTCTGTTTTTCCGGAGATCAGAAGAGCGGCACGGACTTTTTTGGAATTATCGGTAACCTGAACTGGGTGGGCCTGCGGGGCATCACGCTCTCCACGCCATCGCCGAACGACACGATTCCGATGCTCGTCTTCTGCGCCTACCAGATGATGTTCGCCATCATCACTCCGGCGCTGATCACAGGCGCATTCACCAACCGCATCACTTTCAAGGCCTACATGCTTTTTCTGACCGCGTGGCTGATTCTGGTCTACTTTCCGTTCGTCCACATGGTTTGGGGCGGCGGCATCCTGGCGCAATGGGGCGTGAAAGATTTTGCCGGCGGGATCGTCGTGCACAACATCGCGGGAATCGCCGCGCTCGCTTCCATTTTCTACGTCGGCAAACGCAGGGTCCCGGACCGCGGTCCGCACAGCATTCCACTCGTGGCGCTCGGCACTGGCTTGCTCTGGTTTGGTTGGTACGGCTTCAATGCTGGATCCGAGTTCCGCGTCGATTCGACCACGGCGGTGGCGTTTATCAACACCGACATTGCCGCTTCGTTTGCGGCGATCGCATGGTTGCTGGTGGACTGGCGAGTCTCGAAAAAACCGAAATTCCTCGGCTTGCTGACCGGAGCCGTGGCGGGTCTCGCTACGATCACGCCCGCAGCGGGCTACGTCTCTCCGGCCACTGCCGTCATTATCGGATCTGTGGCGGGCGTTGTCTGCTATTACGCTTGCGCGCTGAAGAACAAATTCAGATGGGACGACGCTCTCGATGTGTGGGGCGTGCACGGTGTCGGCGGCTTTCTGGGAATTGTTTTGCTCGGCGTGTTCGCTTCGACAGCTTGGAATCCGGTGGCCAACGGCGGCGTGAACGGATTGCTCGCCGGCGACTCGAGTTTCTTTCTGAAGCAACTCGCCGCGGGACTGTTCTCGTCGATTTGGGCGCTGATTTTCACACTCGGGATGCTTTGGATCATCGATCGTATCACTCCCGTGCGCGTCGAAGATGCGCACGAAGAACTCGGCCTCGACGAGGCGATCCACGGCGAGACGGCCTACGTAGAAGGATTGTAATCGCGCGTGTCGCGCGTCAATGTTTTGCGACTGAACCGGACCCTCGACGAAGTGCGCTGATTTTTTGCGCTGGTTTATGAGACGCGTCTTCATTTTCTCACTCCGGCTTTGTCTCGCCGAAGTGGCTGTCGCAGGCGAGGAACGTGGCATGCCGCCTGCAGCGGCTGAACAGGTGCCAGCGACTCCAACGCCAGCGCCGTTAATGTACCTCCTGGATCAAGCCGGTCTCGCTAAACCTCTAAAGGATCTCGGAATCAACCTCTACGGATATGTCGAGGCGGGCTATTTCTACGACTTTAGCGCCCCGCATCATGAAGATGGCCCCACATTCATGGGATACAACAAATTCAAGAATAGTTTCATTCTGGACAATATTAGTTTGAACCTGGAGCGTGCGGTGGACCCGACGAAAAAGCAGTTCGATGTGGGTTTCCGCGCAGAAGGCCTCTATGGCGCTGATGCGGCATTCATCCATTCAAATGGGATCCTCGATGATCAGACTGGCCGCAATCAATGGGACCTTTTGCAAGCCTGGCTGGATGTGGCCCTGCCGGGCATACCAATGCGGGTTCGAGTAGGTAAATGGATCGAACTGGCGGGGTTCGAGCACTACAGCGCGAACATCTATAACGCGTTTGGCGACCCTGCCAAAGCCTTCTATTCCCATAGCTACTCCTTTCTATATGCCGAACCGGGTACACAGAGCGGCGTATTATTCACTTACGTGTACAGCCCGAAGTGGACGTTCGAAGCCGGATTCACGCGCGGTTGGAACCAGTCAACCCGCGACGCGAACAACACTCTGGATTTTCTGGGGCGGATCATCTGGGCACCCAGCGACAAAACTGCCATCACCTTCGTAATGACGGAAGGCCCGGAGTTTCCGATTGGTGTCGGGCCTAATTTACCACCAGGGGACAACAGTCACTGGTGGACGTATTTGGACTTGGTTATCACCCAGAAGATTACCGACCAATTGAGCGCCGGCGTGGGCATCGACTTCGTAAACGCTGCAGAGATTCCTGGCTTAAGCGGCGGCGCCAAACAGTGGGGAGCAGTCGATGGCTACCTCAGCTACGCGGTAGATCCACATTTCACTTTGAACACTCGTTTGGAGTGGTATCGGGATGCGGCCAACGGATTCTCGTACGGTGGGCCTGTTAGCGCTAACTTCTACTCGGCAAGCTTTGGCGTCGCGATTAAGCCGTTCCCTGAAGACGCATTTCTTTCGCACTTACTTTTTAGACCGGAGATCCGCTACGACCACTCGAGCAAGGCAGTCTTCGACAACGGCGACAAAGATCAGGTAATGTTCAGCGCTGACGTTCTCTTCACGTTTTAGAGGGATAGCACACGCGATCGATTAGGAATTGCTCTGCGGCGGTCGTTAGTCACGTGCGAGCGTCCACTCGGTGGCACTTGCTAATGCGGACAGGCTCTTTTTTTGTTCGACTACATATCGTAGGTTGTCACGTATGAGCGAGGCCGAGCGGCCTGATCCGGATGCGTTGCTCGCGCAGATGAAGCGCGAAGAAGCGAAGTCCACCCGCGGTAAACTGAAGATTTTCTTCGGGATGTCGCCCGGTGTTGGAAAAACCTATGCCATGTTGCAAGCCGCGCGGCAGAAACAAGCGGAAGGATGCGAGGTCGTGATCGGAATCGTGGAAACGCATGGCCGCAAGGAAACCGAAGCGTTGCTGGAGGGAATGCCGATCATGCCGCGAACGCAGATCGAATATCGCGGAACAAAGCTCGAGGAAATGGATCTCGACGCCATCCTTACCTGGCATCCTGGTCTCGCGGTTGTTGATGAACTCGCGCACACCAACGCGCCAGGGTCGCGTCATCCGAAGCGTTACCAGGACGTGCTCGAGCTGCTCGATGCCGGCATCAATGTTTATACCACGCTTAACGTTCAGCACGTCGGCAGTCGCAGCGACACAGTTCGCCAAATCACAGGCGCGCCGGTCAATGAAACTGTTCCCGATTCGGTTCTCGATGTCGCCGACGAAATCGTTCTTCTCGATCTGACGCCGGACCAATTGCTGTCGCGGTTGGCTGAGGGAAAAGTTTATCTCGGCGAACGCGCAGAATGGGCAGCAAAGAATTTTTTCCGGGAGAGCAACCTTACGGCTTTGCGCGAAATGGCGCTGCGCGTCGTGGCCGAGCACGTGGACCGCGATCTACGCGAGATCATGGCGGAGCAGAGAATACCGGGCCCGTGGAAAAGCGCCGACCGATTGCTGGTCGCGGTCAGCGCCAGTCCGTACTCGGAACGGCTGATTCGTTACACACGCCGGCTGGCCTCATCGATGGAGGCGTCATGGATTGTGGCGAACATCGAAGGGCCGCGGCCTCTTTCGCAGGACGAACAAACGCGACTCACTCGCTATATCGCCCTGGCGCGTCAGCTCGGCGCGGAGGTGATTACGACGCCGGGAAGGGATGTTGCTGAAGCGCTGCTGCGTGTCGCCCGACAAAACAACGTTTCGCAGATCATAATGGGGAAACCGCTGGGGACGCCGTGGTTCAGTTTTCTCAAGCCTGATCTGTTGCGCTGGCTCATGCGAAATAGCGGTAACATCGATATTCACATGATTCCGTCCGAAGAAGGCTCGCAGCCCAGACGTGAATCGCTCGAAGAACGTCTGGCGCGCACACAGTGGCAGGAGTTTGGAATCGCACTCGGCATCGCCGCTGCGGTTACCGCCTTCTCGTTATTGGTCTTGAACTACATCGGCTACTGGGCCATCGCGCTGTTCTATTTGTTCGCAGTCGTAATCGCCGGAATGCGTCTGCGTCGATGGCCGACGTTTTTTCTCGCTGCCCTTAGCGCGTTGCTTTGGAACTTCCTGTTCATTCCGCCGCGCTTCACTTTTTACATCAGCAAGTTCGAGGATTTCATGATGTTCGGTGCATACTTCGTAATCGCCGTTGTCATCGGCCACCTGGCAACCCAGTTGCATGAACGCGAACAAGCCGAACGCCGCCGAGAGGAACGAGCCACTGCGTTGTATCGTCTCACGCGCACGCTGGCCGCCAGCGGCGATCTCAGTCAAGCGCTCCCAACAGTTTTACAGTTGATCGGAGATTTCTTCCAAGCGGACGCGGCAGTTTGGTTGCGCGATGAAAATGGGCTAACGCAACATCCCGCCAGCACCTTCGTGCCGTCGAGAAAGGACGAGAGCGTCGCGATGTGGGCCTTTCAAAAGAAACAAGCCGCCGGAAAATCAACAGACACGCTTCCTGATTCAGAGTGCCTGCACATTCCGCTGGTTGCCGGCGATCGTGCTGAGGGTGTGCTAAGCGTGCGGCTGAAGACGTTGCCTACATTGGAGCAGCGCGAATTGCTGGACGCGTTCGCTGCGCAGCTTGCCGTGTTTATGAACAAGGAACGTGCGTTGCAAGAGAGCCGCGAAGCTCAGGTGACGCGCGAATCGCAGAAGTTGCAAAAGGTGCTTTTCGATTCCGTTTCGCATGAGTTAAAAACGCCACTCGCCGCGATGACGGCCGCATTGCAACAACCGCACCCCGATTCCGTTGAATTACAACAAGCAGCGCGACGCCTCACCCACACGGTGAACAACCTGCTTGACGCCACGCGCCTGGAGTCCGGCCTTCTCCAACCCGTCCTCGAGTGGTGCGATCCAGGCGAGCTCGTGCACGAAGCAGTTGCCGCTTCGGGATTGAAAGAAGGTGACGTGCAAATAAATATCGCGAAAAACCTACCTGCAGTTTCCGTGGACTCGGGCCTGATTCAGCAGGCGCTGAATGCGTTGCTCTCCAACGCGATGAGTTATGGCAAAAGCGATCAGCCGATTCAAGTGAGCGCTGCCCGCGATGATTCTATGCTGGTCATTTCTGTGGCGGATCGCGGCGCTGGTCTCGAACCGGGAGAGGAAACAAAAGTATTCCAAAAGTTCTATCGCGGTCCACGCACTCGTCCCGGTGGTATCGGCCTCGGTCTGTCGATTGCGCGACAATTGGTCGAGGCGAATGGCGGCGAGATCGTTGCGCAGAACCGCCAGGGCGGCGGTGCGGTGTTTTCGATTCGTTTGCCTATCAGTGAAGCAATGCGACTTCCTGGCGCGGATTCCGTGCCGACAGGCGTGTCGCCGAGAGAAACTAGCGAGCCGGAGTTATCCGCGGTTAGGGTTTCAGCGGCCCGTGTATCATCCGCTAAATGAATCCCGTCGCGCTAATCATTGACGACGAGGTTCAGATCCGCCGGCTGCTGCGGCTTGTTCTCGAGGGCGAGAACTACAAGGTGCATGAAGCCGAGACCGGGCAACTGGGGTTGATGGAAATCGCCACACGCAAACCGGACGTGGTTCTGCTCGACCTGGGGTTGCCGGACCTAGATGGACTGCAAGTACTAAAACGCTTGCGGGAATGGAGCGAAGTAGCGGTCATCGTTCTGACCGTGCGTGATGATGTGCAGGAGAAAGTGGCAGCGCTGGATGCGGGCGCGGACGACTACATCACCAAGCCATTTAGTACTCCGGAATTGCTTGCACGGCTCCGCGCCGCGCAACGCAAGACACGGCCGTCCGAGGAAGTCTCAGTTTTTAAAAATGGCGATCTGGTCGTCGATCTTACGGCGCATGTGGTCACGCGCGCAGGCCGTGAAATCAAATTGTCCGCCACCGAGTACGCGTTGCTCCGTTTATTCGTGAAATATCCAGGACGTGTACTCACGCATCGCCACATTCTGCGCGAAATCTGGGGCCCAAAGTCCGAGGAGCATCGGCAATACTTGCGGGTTTACGTCACGCATCTGCGCCAAAAGATCGAGCCGGATCCAGCAAAACCATCGTTGATACAGACGCAGCCAGGAATCGGCTACCGATTCACTGGATAACTAATCACAGGCATTGCCCGAGAAAGCGCTTGCCAGCGAGCGAGCGCACAATCGAGAGTCACTGCCAATACCGATGGCGCAGCTAGTGGATGATCTTGTTCTCGACGCGAGTGCGGGCGTGCATCGGCCGCGCAATCTGGATTGGAAGCGCGCTGCCGCATTGCTCTATGGTGATTGGGGAACCAGCAAGGCGTATGTGATTGGTCTCGCGTTTCTCGCCGCCGGGTTTTCATCGCTACCTATCATTCTTGCAGTCTGCGGCGTGACCGCGCTTGTCGGCATCAATTACATCGTGATCTGTCGTCACTTCCCGGATGGCGGCGGGGTTTATTCATCCGCGCGTTCACAGGGGCGTTTGCTGGCCGTGGTAGGGGCGCTGTTGCTCGTAGCCGATTTGACAGTAACGGCCGCTCTGAGCGGTTGGTCGGCACTGAGCTACGTCACTTCAGGCGCTGAGGATGTCATTTGGATCAAGTTTTTGCGCGACCATATCGCGCTCACAACGATCGGCGTGCTTTTGGTCATGGGCTTAATCAACTGTCTCGGACCGAAACATTCCGGGAGCTTCGCTGTAGCGCTGGCGTTGCCGACGATAGTGGTAGTGGTCCTTCTGATCGCGCTGAGCGTGCCGCATTTGACCACGCGATTTCTCGAGCCACGGCATCAGAGTTTCACCACTGTTTGGGTGCAGTTTGTCGGTGTGATCCTGGCGTTGTCGGGTGCGGAGTCCGTCGCGAATCTCACCGGCGTGATGAAGCTCGATCCGGGGTCGACGATGGAACGCCCACGAGTCGCTCGTGAGTCTTTGAAGGCAATTTTGCCCGTGGCGATCGAAGTCGTTATTGGCACGGCGCTCCTTGGATGGGCAATGCTTTCGCTGCCCTCCGTGCTCGAGAAAACCCTGCATTTAAGTGACGAGGGCGCGATCACCGCAGTGCTGGGGCAGAGGAGTGAAGACATGTTGCGCTTCGTTGGCGAAGAATTTGCCGCCGCGACGTTTTCGCCCGCGATCGGACAAATCTTCGGCTGGGTCGTCGGAATTGTTTTTTGCCTGCTGCTATTGAGCGCTGCTAACACGGCGATCGTAGCAATGATCGGTTTGCTTTACATGATGTCGCGCGATCGCGAGATGCCACGGCAATTTCGTCAACTCAACCGGCACGGCGTTCCAATGTGGCCGTTAGTCATTGCTGTTGGTTTGCCCATCGTCGTGTTGCTTTTTGCCGCGAACTTCGCCTCGCTTGCCGGTCTGTATGCGATCGGCGTAGTCGGCGCGATCACGGTGAACCTCGGCTCCTGCACATTCAATCGGAACGTAGATTTCACCTGGTACGATCGTGTGCTCTTTGGCATCACATTTGTGATTCTCGCTTTCGTCGAGTTGACGCTGGCTCATACGAAAGTCGATGCGCTTCAATTTGTGCTCGCGATTTTGATCGGCGGGCTCGCATTGCGTGCTTACACATTGAAACGCCAGGGCCTCACCACGCTCACCGTCACGCGCGAAGTCGCCCGGATGGTCACGCCCGATCTGATGACCAGTATGCGGCCGCATTTGGAGGAAGGCCAAAAAATCATGGTCGCTGCACGCGGAATCACACCCGTGCTTAGCTTTGCGTTGGACGAAGCCCAGTTGCGCAAAGCCATGCTCTTTGTGCTTTACGTTAAAGAAGTCGCTGTTTATTACACGGCAGCCGGCACACGGCTGGGCCGCTCCAACTGGGAGGACGACTCGGAGGCAAACGCTATCATGTGCTCAATGCGCAAGCTCGGGGGCGAGCGCGGCATCAACGTGGTTCCGCTTTACGCCGTAAGCCAGGACGCCGCCACGACAATTGTCGATCTTGCCGCAACGATGGGCATGGATTTCCTCGTCATCGGTGCATCGCAACGACCGGCGTTGGTGAAGCTCCTCCGCGGGAGCGTTGCCACAAACGTGGCCCAGCATCTGCCCGAATCGATTCACCTGATGATTTACGGTTGAGCTATAGCCGCCGGCCTTCGGCCGGTCGAATTGGTAGGGCGGGCAGTCCTCTGCCCGCCGGTTCGGATTCACACAGAGCGGCGCGGACAGAGTGACGCGCCCTACCTATTGACGGCCCATAGGGCCGTGGCCACAGGTGCAGACGAGTTATTTTCGAATCCCGAAGAATGCTTCGAGCGCGCGCGTGCCGAGCACTTTCCATATTTTGATCACTTCATAGGTGATGACTGTGGTGAAGGTCACAGCGAACCAAACAAAAACTGCTTCAATCGGCAGGCCGGACCATGCTCCGATGTGCAGCCCCATCATGGTACTCGGCCGGTATTCCCACCAGCCATAAGGCAACGCGAGCGTCGCTTCCCAAAGCAAACTGATCAGCAGCAGCAGGAAAAAGGTAAAACTGAATGCCCGCCAATTAATGAATGGCCGAACAGTGTGAAAAAAGCCAGCCGATGGAATGAGCGACGCACAAACGAGATAAACGAAATACCATGGGAAACCTTCTGGCGCGCCTGACAAAAATTTTCGATACACAATCGCAGCGGCGATCAGCAGAATGCCGAGCATCACAGACGCAAAATGAAAACGAACGATCCGCGGTATGTTTTTGGCCGTCGCCGCGTAGTCGGGCACGTTGTACGCCGCCATCCAGTATTCATCGCACCAAACGTAACTCAGCAGCACCAGCATGAACCCTGCGAGATAGAAAACGAATTCCTCGATGGGAATCGCTCCGCCAAACGCAGGTACTTCCCAACCCAGTGTGGCCAATTTATTCGGGAAAACGAAAAACGCGTTGCCGAACAGAATATCGAGCAGGAAGCCGAGCGGCGTTAGCACCGCGATCGTTCGCCAGAACGCCTTTCTGGGAAACTGCAAATCTGGTCGGCTCACAAACCACCACCCGAGCGCGCCAATCGGGATGATAAACAATAGCAGGCTCCACGTGTATCCGAGCGGCGTCGGATTATCCGATGTTGCTTGCAACACGACGGGGTGAACAACCGTCCGCAATGTGAGCGCAGCCGGAATAATGAGTGCAGCAGCAATGGCAAAAACAACGTAAAACGCTCTTCGCTCTTGCATGCGCCCACAGTTTAAGCAGAACAGTTTTAAGTTTTAAGATTTAAGTGCCGCGGCTCATAAAAAACATTGTCATGTTGAGGTTTCCAACACGTTGGACATGATTTTTTTTGGTGCGGGGATGACACAAATCGCTTGGCGCGCCCAAATGGTAGGGTCGGCGCGCTGCGCCGACCGGACGCCGCAGCGCGGCGTCCCTACCGTTGTTTTAACGCGCATTGGTTTCAGAGATTTACAAAACGATGTCATTAGCAGCGAAGCGAAACATCCTGATCCCGTTCACTTGCAGAAAACCGGCTTCAGAAAATTATCAGAGATGGAAAGCCTGGCCTCGCGGACTTCGTCCGCTACGTTGCAGCTTCGCTTCGCCCCGAATGACATTTGTGAGATCTGATCGAGCGCTTAAAGGTTAAACTGCCGTGACTCCGCCGAAGGTCCTCATCGCCGATTCCATTTCGCAACGCGGGGTTGACGAACTCGCGCGCGAGAACGCTCTGCAAGTCACGGTTAAAACCGGCTTGAACGAGCGTGAACTTGTCGACTTGATTCCTCCGTTTAGCGCACTGGTGGTGCGCAGCCAGACAAAGGTCACTGCCGAAATTTTGAATGCCGGTAACAAACTGCGTGTTGTTGGCCGCGCGGGTGTCGGAGTGGATAACGTCGACGTTGAGGCAGCGACGCGCCGTGGTGTCGTCGTGTTGAACGCGCCGGGCGGAAATACGATCTCGACTGCCGAGCACGCGTTTTCGTTGTTGCTCTCCGTAGCGCGCAAGATTCCGCAGGCTGACGCGAACGTTCGCAGCAAACATTGGGACAAAAAAAGTTTCGAAGGCGTCGAACTGTACAACAAAACGCTGGGCGTAATCGGTATGGGCCGCATCGGCAGCGAACTGAGTCGACGTGCAATCAGTTTTGGTATGCGAGTGGTTGCTTACGATCCTTATCTGTCCGCGACACGCGCACGCAGTCTGCAAGTAGAACTCGTGGATGAACTCGACGATTTGCTTGCCGGTGCCGATTTTATCTCGCTGCACACGCCGTTTACTGCTGAAACGCGACACATTCTCAATGCCGCGCGGTTAAGCATGACAAAGCGAGGCGTCCGCATCATCAATTGCGCTCGCGGCGGTCTGGTTGATGAAGCAGCACTGGCGCAGGCGTTGCTGGACGGGCAAGTCGCCGGCGCAGCGCTGGATGTTTTCGAAATTGAACCGCTGCCGGCCGATTCGCCGTTGCGGGGTGCGCCTAATGTTGTTCTAACGCCGCATCTCGGCGCATCGACTGCGGAAGCGCAGGAGAGCGTCGGCATTGAAATTGCCCAATCGATCCGAGCCGTGCTGCTCGAAGGCACGATTCGCAACGCGGTGAACATGCCGAACCTCGACGCGAAGACGCTGGCAATCATCGGGCCGCATCTCCGTTTCGGCGAAAAGCTCGGTAAATTTCTCTCGCAAATCGCGCCGAAACG
>JBARMF010000320.1:0-2363 GCA_049802315.1 Candidatus Udaeobacter sp. | reverse complement strand
CGAGCAGTTGTAGCCGTGGCTCCGGGTAGCGCACGCGTCTTGCGTGCTGGCCAGCGCGTCCTCGCGATCGCGAACTTTTCATCTAAACGCATCCATGTTCACTCCGGCTAGAATTCAAAGGGAAGATTGTTTCGGCGGGACGCCGAAACCAACACGCGAGACGCGTGCGCTACCCGGATTCGCGGTTGCGCTTCAACGTAATTGCATCTGCAAGGTCTAATCTGGTTTACCACCCGCAGAATTTCTGATCCCTACTTATGAAATTGTTTATCACTATCATCACTTCGGTTGTTTGTTCGTTAGTCGCCGTTCTTGCGGCGCCCGAGGAACAGACCTCTCAAAATCCCCAGCCACTCGATGCCAACAGTAGGGATTCATCGGTAAAACCAGGCGACGATTTTTTCCTGTTTGCCAATGGCAACTGGATCAAACAGACAGAGATCCCGCCAGAATATTCCCGATGGGGCGCGTTCAATGAACTGATTGAGCGCAATAACGACGCATTGCACACGATCGCAGAGAAAGCCTCGCAAACGCAGGTCGACCCGAAGCTTGCACCGGAGGCGCGGAAGGTCGGCGATTACTACGCAAGCGGGATGGACGAGACGGCGGTCGAAGCCGCGCGCACAACACCGCTGACGGAAGAGTTCCAGAAAATCGACGCGATGAAAGACCGACAGGATGTGCTGAAGGAGATCGCGCACCTCCACAGCATCGGCATTAATGCCTTCTTCAATTTTGGCTCGGGCCAGGACGCCAGGGACAGCAATCACGACATCGCCCAGGCAGTGCAGGGCGGACTCGGCATGCCGGATCGAGATTATTACACAAAGCAGGACGCCGATATGAAAGAGAAGCGCGAGAAGTACATCGCGCACGTGACGAAGATGCTGAGCTTGTTAGGCCAGCCGCCGGAGAAAGCTGCCGATGACGCAAAGAAGATCATGGCGCTGGAAACGAAATTGGCCGAAGCATCGCGCACGCGGGTGGAGCTACGCGATCCAATCAAGAATTATAACAAGATGCCGGTGCGACAGCTGCAGGACCTGACGCCCGATTGGAAGTGGAGCGATTATTTCAACTCGATCAACTTGCTCGAGCCAGGCGACGTCAACGTGCATCAGCCGGAGTTTTTCAAAGCGGTGAACAATCTGTTCAAATCGACATCGCTGGATGATTGGAAGGCATATCTCCGCTGGAATCTGATCAGTTCGACTGCGCCATATCTTTCCAAGGATTTCGTCGATGAGGATTTTGATTTTAATCAGCGCGTCCTGCGAGGCACACAGCAGAATAAGCCGCGCTGGAAACGCGTGGTCACCTCAGAGGACGGCGACATCGGCGATGCGCTTGGCAAGCTGTACGTCAGCTTTTATTTCCCACCCGAGGCGAAAGCGCGCGCACTCGAACTCGTAAACAATTTAAAGGAAGCGCTGGCCGACCGAATCAAAACGCTGGATTGGATGGACGAGCCGACAAAAAAGGAAGCGCTCAAGAAATTGGCCGCGATGAACGTCAAGATCGGTTATCCCGATAAGTGGCTTGATTATTCATTGCTGGAGATCGACCGCGGCCCGTTCGTTATGAACACGCTGCGCTCCGAAAAATTTGCGGCCGATCGGGACCTGCAAAAGATCGGCAAGCCAGTCGATCGCACTGACTGGGGAATGACGCCGTCGACTGTGAACGCGTATTATCAGCCGACCATGAATGAAATCGTGTTCCCTGCAGGAATTCTGCGGCCGCCGTTCTTCTATGCGAATGCAGACGACGCGGTGAACTATGGCGCGATCGGGGCAGTCATCGGCCATGAAATGACTCACGGCTTCGATGATCAGGGGCGGCAGTTCGATGCAGTTGGCAATCTGCGCGACTGGTGGTCTAAGAAATCGGCGGACGAATACAACAAACGCCGGAAAGCAGTCGTCGAGCAATATTCCGCGTACACGCCGCTGCCGGGCCAGCATGTAAATGGCGAGCTTACACAAGGCGAAAACATCGCGGATATCGGAGGAGTAAAGCTCGCTTACGCCGCATTGCAGAAGACGCTCGACAAACATCCGGAGGATCGCAACAAAAAGATCGACGGCATGACACCGGAACAGCGTTTCTTCCTTTCGTTCGCCGCCATCTGGCGCTCAAAAATTCGCGACGAAGATCAAAAGCTTCGGCTCACCACCGATCCGCATTCGCCGGCACAGTCTCGCGTGAACGGCCCGCTCTCGAACATGCCGGAATTTCAAAAGGCATTCAATATTCCTGACGGTTCGGCGATGGTTCGGCCGGCGGACAAACGCGTGAACATCTGGTAGACGCGCTGCGCACAAACCCGAAATCCCAAGGAAATTTCCAAACCTCAAATA
>JBARMF010000319.1:0-6441 GCA_049802315.1 Candidatus Udaeobacter sp. | reverse complement strand
ATCGAGCGCCGCAACCAAGGGTAAATGGAAATTGTAGACGTAGATGCAGTATTCATGAAAAGAGTAATAGGAAATCCGGTCTGATTGTGCGAGCCAAAATGTTCGGTATCTGGAGCTCGGGCCACGTGGCGCCTTTTCCAGGGCCCGCGAGAACAGCTTAGACGCGCCCCTGCAGAGCGTATGATCAGTTGAAGGTAGCCCGCCGCACCTACCCTCCCGATTCCGCAGAACTACTTGCGTTGTTGGCTTGCCAGTCAAAAGGCCGTTCGTTTTGGTTTTCACACCGCGACGGCGACGTGATATGAACAACCGCAAATGAAGCGAGCTCTAATCGCTGCGTTGGTGTCTATTGTCGTTGGCTCGGCGCCAGGTGCCATACTGAACGCTGCAGTTGCCGAGCCATGGCAAGCATTCAAGAAAATCAGCTATTATGGCAGGAGTGAGGATCGCCTTTTTTCATATCATCATAGTAACAGGTAGATTAACCTCTGTCCCTTCTAAGGCGAACTCAAGGTGTGCTCGACTACCACAAAGAATTTTGATTACATATTTGATCTGATGAATCCGAAGAAACTCTTCGGAGAACTAAAGACTTGTGGGGATTCTTCAACTTTCTTCCGAACTTCGCCCGGCATTTTCCGGAGAAGGATCTTGAGGAAGCACGGGACCGATGCCGGCTATATGGCATCCGTTTAAATTTTTTGACATTCCCATCAACTCCCCCGCCATTTCTCTGTTTCGGCATTGCTCTGGAACGATCCGGACGCTCTATTGTCCACGCCGATGAAAAGCTGATCGCTTTTATGGGACTCGAATCGGCGATTTAAGGAATTTCCGAGTATGTCGACCGAGAGTAAAAAAGAAATCGAGCTGGAGATCGCCCATGTATTGTTCATCGACATTGTCGGTTATTCAAAACTTTCGATTAACGAGCAACGTGCCCGGGTTGATGAGCTAAACGAGGTAGTTCGCGCCTCAAAACAGTTTCAGAAGGCTGAAGCTTCTAAGCGTTTGATCAAGATTCCCACCGGGGACGGGATGGCGCTCGTCTTTTACATTAGCCCGGAAGCACCCGCACAATGCGCCATCGAAATCAGCCGCGAGCTCAAAGAGCACCCGCGTGTGCAAGTTCGCATGGGCATTCACAGCGGGCCGGTTAGCGGCGTGGTCGATGTAAACGAACGGGCCAATCTCGCCGGTGCTGGTCTCAACATAGCCCAACGGGTCATGGAATGCGGCGACGCCGGCCACATTCTTGTTTCGAAGCATATCGCTGAAGACCTGGAGGAATACGAGCAGTGGCGACCACTCCTGCACGATCTTGGTCCGTGCGAAGTGAAACATGGCGTGCACATCGGCATTGCGAATCTTTACGACTCCGAAGTCGGTCATTCGCAACTTCCCAGGAAGCTCCAGGCGCTTAAGAGACATCGCACCCGCGTGCGCTGGGCGGAAGTGGCTATTGCGCTATTCGTAGTTGGCGCGATTACCGCTGCCTTCGTTTTTCTTTTGCGCAGGCCGATGGGCCTGGCATTGGCGATTGCGGAAAAAAGTATCGCGGTGTTGCCGTTTGAAAACCGAAGCCGCGAGCCGGACAACGCCTACTTTGCCGAGGGCATCCAGGACGAGATTCTGACGCGCTTATCCAAGATCGCCGATCTGAAGGTGATCTCGCGCACGTCCACGCAGCATTACAAAAGCGCGCCGGAAAACCTGCCAGAGATAGCGAAACAGCTTGGAGTGGCAAACATCCTGGAAGGAAGCGTGCAGAAGAGCGGCGATGTCGTGCGCGTCAATGTCCAGTTGATCAAGGCGATCAATGATTCCCATCTCTGGGCTGATACTTTCGATCGAAAATTGACTGACCTTTTTTCCGTCGAGAGTGAGGTGGCCAAAGCGATCGCCGACCAATTGCGAGCGCACATCACGGGTCGGGAAGAGCAAGTCATCGCCGCAAAACCCACAGACAATCCCGAGGCTTACGATGCCTACCTGCGTGGTCTGGCTTATAACGTGAAAACTGTATACACACCCGCGAATGCACTTGGCGCGCAGAAATACTTGAGAGAAGCGGTGCGATTGGACCCGAACTTCGCACTGGGTTGGGCGCTACTGTCAATTGCGGACGCGCGCGGCTACATCACACAGAGTCTTCAACCAACAGAAGCCCTCCGTGAAGAGACGCGGAAGGCAGCCGAAACGGCGCTCGCTCTTCAGCCCAATCTCGGCGAGGCGCTGGTTGCCATGGGAAATTACTACCACGCCTGTCTAAAGGACTACGACACCGCGGTGCGTTACTTTGAACAGGCACGTCGGCTCTTGCCGAACAGCAGCCAGATCCCTGCGTTGCTGGCCTCTGTCGCGCGGCGGCGCGGCCAGTGGGACCGAAGCGAGGCGTATTTCAACCAAACAGAGCAGCTCGACCCTCGCAACGTCAACCTGCTGGGACAGCATGCACAGTTGTATATCGAGCTTCGTCGTTTCCCCGAGGCGCTGCGAAAGTTTGATCAGATTCTCGAAATTGTTCCCGATGACGTCGATACCATCGCGGCAAAGGCAGCTATCGCCCAAGCTGAGGGCGATCTGCCGCGGGCCGCCGCACTCCTCGCCTCGATCCGTATTCCGGCCGATGATCCCCAAGCGTTGGAAACGCAAGTTTACCAGGCGATTCTTGAGCGCCGACCTGCACCAGTGATCACTCGGTTGAAGGAAATTCTAGCCAGGCCTGATCCGACATTGGCTTCTATAACTGGCGAGCTGCGCTTTTATTTAGGATGGGCGCAGGAAGTTGCTGGCGATCATATCGCCGCCCAGGAGAGTTGGCGACAGGCGCGCAGCGAACTGGAGGCTCTCCTGAAAGAACAGCCGGAAAATTTTGCGCTTATGGGAAATCTCGCGCTGACCTGTATGGGCCTTGGCGACAAAACCACCGCATTTAACCTGGTCGAGCAAGCGATGGCCATGATTCCGATCGAGAAAGACGCGGTAGCTGGTCCTATTCCCATCGAGTTCCTTGCCCGCGTGGCGGCGCAGACGGGAGAACCAGACCGTGCGATCACTGCTTTACAAAAGCTATTATCGATACCGTACGATGGTGCTTTGGCTCAAAACGTGCCACTTACTCCGGCGCTGCTCCGGCTCGATCCTATGTTCGATCCATTGCGGAACGATCCGCGCTTCCAATTGCTCGCATCGGGCGGGGCGAAATAGCCAAGGGTTCCGAGGCCGCTGGCGCGTGGCGCGGAACTTACGCAAAGAATGAACTAGTTCTCGCCGCGAAAGCGATCGCCGGTTTTAGCGTGCCACCGGCATCGACGTTTCGTGGCGATTCTTACTGCACTGAGAATGTTCCGTGGACGACCGGTGAATCAGTCAATCCCGTTTTGAACGCCATCGCCCTTAAGGTCCTTCCGTACACGGTAATGGCATCCCCTTTCGGCGCTGTGATTATGTGCCCGTTGGTTGGCGTCGGCTGCGAACCGTCATCCGTCCAGCTCAATGAAGCTCCCAATGTTTTCGTCTCTATGGTGACCTTAATGTCTTGCCCAGCGGGCCCGCTCCCGTTTGGCGGAGTCAGCGTCGGCGTCGCGCACGTGGTTAGTCCCTTTAAGCAAGCTGTTAGCATCATCACTGCGACGACCACGTAAATAAACCTGGTTAGTATTTTCATCTGTTTTCCTTGTTTATGTGAACAAGCCTTTTGTTCACAGATTAACCCTGCGGGAAGAGGGTCAGGTGGAGCCCTAGGAGTAGCCTAACAAACTTAGCGCAGACGGGATTCTGCCCGGGCAGGAGAGACGATGTCAATAGTATTTTTCTAGCAATCGCAGCGCTCAGGCGTGAAATGAAGCGTAGCACTCCGCACTTACCCTTAGCATTCTGTAGAAGCAGGCAACCACACTGCGCCCCAGTTCCGAAGTTTCTATAGAAACGATAATCGCGGGTTTCTTTCACTCCATTTGTTCCCGCGTTTACGACGCGAGGAATGATTGGAGAAGGAGAATGAGACAGCCAACTGCGGTAGTCGGACTGGTGTTACTTTTCGGGTGCCAGACCTTAATAAGCGAGGTTTTAACTCTCGCACGTATCACGGTCTACTGGCGCGCCGAAGGCTCAGGCGAGTATGCATCTTCGACTGGCGAACGGCTTCGCGAACCGCATTGCGCTGTTGACCCAAAGAAAATTCCGTATGGTAGCAGCATTGTCTTTTCTGATGCGACCTGCCTGGCCGTAGATACTGGCCGCGACGTGGTCAATCGCAAAGCTGCGCGCGCAGTTGGGCACACTGTGGCTGAGCGCAATGCCATTGTAATCGACCGGTTTTTTGACACCAGGGAAAAGGCTCTCGCCTGGGCAGAATCGCACCCCCATTTCATGACCGTGCAAATTCTAACGCCGGGCGCCAGGGAAGGCACCCAGCTAGCAGCCGCAAAAAATTGAGTTCCGTTAGGCTTCCCACGCGCACAACGTTCTTAGTCCCATCTCAGCTACTGGCCAAGATCGGAAACATCGTATGAATTACCTCATGGCAATCACGGGCGGTTTCGGAATTAGGGCGGTGTTGGACGAGCGCGCGGAGTTGGGCGTGATCTAGGTGTAGGAGTGGGCCTGGGACTAGCTGTTGGTGTAACTGTTGGAGTCGGCGTTGGTGTAGGACCGAGTTGTGCGCAGTATCTCCCGCCGGTATTGAAAGTGGTCGTGTTGTCGGTCCCGCCCCACACAATCATTTCACTGCCGGTCCAGACCGCCGTGTGAGCTGTTCGCGCGGATGGCGCGTTGGAGGTGTTCGTAGCTGTCCAACCATCCGTGCCAGGATTGTATCTGCCGCCGGTGTTCAAATTGTTGGGATCAGCTCCACCCCAGACGATCATTTCACTGCCGGTCCAGACTCCACTGGCAAGAAATCGGCCAGAGGGCGCGTTGGTCAAGCTGGTGGCTATCCAACTATCCGTGCTGGGATTGTATCTCCCGCCGGTGTTTATAATGATGGTGCTACCAATTCCGCCCCAGACGATCATTTCACTGCCTGTCCAGACTGTTGTTAGATAGCCTCGGGGAGCGGGCACATTGGTCGTGCTGGTAGCGGTCCAACCGTCGGTGCCAGGATTGTATCGCCCGCCGTCGCTTAAGGCGATACCACCGAAAAATCCGCCCCAGACGATCATCTCGCTGCCGGTCCAGATGGCCGCATGCTCGAATCGGCCGTTGGGCGCGTTGGTGATGCTGGTCGCACTCCAACTATCCATGGTCGGATTGTATTTCCCGCCGGTGTTCAGATAGCTGCTGCCATTATATCCGCCCCAGACGATCATTTCACTGCCAGTCCACACTGCCGTATATTCCTGTCGGCCTTCGGGCGCGTTGGCGGTGTTGGTGGCTGTCCAACTGTCAGTGCCGGGATTGTATCTCCCGCCCGTGTTCAGATAGTTGCTGCCATTATATCCGCCCCACACGATCAGCTCACTTCCCGTCCACACTGCCGTGTGGAACTCTCGAGCCTCGGGTGCGTTGGTTGTGCTGGTAGCTGTCCAACTGTCGGTGCCAGGATTGTATCTCCCACCGGTGTACCAATATTTGACGCCATTATATCCGCCCCAGATGATCATCTCGCTGCCAGTCCACACTGCCGTGTGGCCCGCCCGGGCGGTGGGATCCTTGGTCGTGTTGGTGGCGGTCCACGTGTCATCGGTGCAGCCACCCGACGGAGTAGCTATCGCAGGAAGCGTGCAATAGGCCCTGGCTGCCGCCGCTGTCACCGGTACTCGCATTTCGATCTTAGTTATCCGGGACTCGAATCGCTCTTTACGTACGTCAAAAGTCCCCAACGTTCGCTCCACGAGCACGGGTCTCGCCAGACACTCAGCAACTACAATGGGATCGTTGCCAAGCGCGTCAAAGAGTTCCTGCAAAACCTCGGGTTGTTTGGAGTTCTTTGCCATGCGATCCATCTCAGCCTGCAACTGCCTGGCAGTGATTGGGCGTTGCCAATAATCTTCCAACGCCTGTGAATTACCCAGATAATCTTTGACCTTCTTTTCCAGCTGCGCCTGGGACATTACTGCATCCAGTGACGGCTTGGGATCGGGACGCTCTTTTGGCCAGATCCGGTGACGCCAGTAGACCTCCTCAATTGATCTTTGATATGCTACCCGCTCGTCGAAGGTCAGCGCTCGTTGTGAAAGATTCGTTAGGTTTTCGGAAGGCACGCCTGCCCGCAGCGGCAGAGTCAACATCGAACATGCAATGGCCGCGCAAAAAACGCCGAGCAATCTGCACGAAGTAATGAAGGCGAAAAATGAAGCGCATTCCTTTTTCATTTGTGAGTCGGCGTTGGGGAAACCGCTTCTACTCGAACCCCGCCAGCTTGTCGAGAGAAAAGCGAGTTAGAACAAGCAGCGTAGCCAATGATGTATTGCCTGAAATATCAGGTCTCTATCGGTG
>JBARMF010000318.1:0-5879 GCA_049802315.1 Candidatus Udaeobacter sp. | reverse complement strand
ACTTAGGAGGTACTTGCGCACGATAGGATGAATTGCATATGCGACTTCAGCATCTCGCATCATTTCGCGGAATTGGATTAGGTGCATGTGCCGTCAACCTTGGTAGCAGGATGCTTTCAACGCGCCTCGCGCGGGACCGGTTGTGGCGTCTTCCTTCCGATCATCACAGGGTAACCGTTGAAGTTGCCCTGGATTTCCCCCTTCGTTTTCCCAACGTCGCTCTGCGGCAGAATCGCTTTCTTCCTTTTGTGAACTTCGGAAAGTCAGGGAATCCATGATGGAAATCAATGAAGCGGCTCAGCGACCGTTGTCCTTATGAAGTCGTGGTACGATGAATAAGTCGCCAAAGGTCAACTGCTGCCGAACATCCGGGCCCTGCTTACGGGCCGCGGCGCGAAACTTCTTGAAAAGTGTCGCACGACGTTTTGAAGTTTTATGCTGCGCGTAGTAGAGCGCGCAGTTCCGAGTCAATATTGGTTCCATCCCAATTCTCCGTTTGTATGCGCTGACTGCGGTTTGACGCGGGCCCTGATGTCTGAGCAATTCGTATCGAGGCGCGCGATATAAGCATCTAGAGACGCCACGAAAGTTATCCCTGAGACGTCAGCGTCGCCCGATAAGTTCTCGAGCAATTTTTTAAGCTCATCTTTATGAGCAGCGACAGGGTTCACGAGACGGTTTTGAGTGCAGAGAGAAGGGGCCGCACACCTGCGCGATCGATTGACGCTGCGATTGTTACGAAACTAGCATACGGCTGCAACTGCCGATCAGCTAATGGTCATTACTGCCACAGTTCGCCAAAGCATGTTTCCGGCGAACGGTGGGAACTCCCCTAATCATCGGGAGTTTATAATGCGCGATGGAGCGAAAAAGGCCTTGGGTTAGTGAGTGACCAGCCCGCTCTCGGACTTTTGCGCCGGGATTTAATCCGCTCTTCCTGATTCTCCGCCAGTCAGCTTGATCTTGACGGGGCTAACATCTAATTCTCGTTCAGCCAAGCCAGCTCCTCCGGTGATTGCTGATCTCGTCAAACGCTTTGAACAACAAGGGGGCGCCTATAAATCAGGCCAATACAACGAGGCCCAGCTTCGCAAAGAGTTTGTCGATCCGATGTTCGAGGCGCTGGGCTGGGACATGCAAAACCGACAGGGCTACGCCGAACAATATAAAGACGTCATTCACGAAGACGCGATTAAGATCGGCGGCGCAACAAAAGCACCTGACTACTGTTTCCGGATTGGTGGGACTCGGAAATTTTTTCTCGAAGCGAAGAAGCCTTCAGTCGACATCAAGCACGACGTGACCTGCCGGAACAGGGTTTGCGCGCGGGCGATATTGCCACGGTGGTGCTGGTTCATCGCAACAACACCGGCTACGAAGTGGAGTTCACCTCTCTCGACGGTGACACGATTGCCGTGCTGACGCTGATGGCTGACCAGGTCCGGCCAGCAAAAGCGGGGGAAATTGCTCACGTGCGATCGCTGGCGGCAGCGTGACCGGTTTTCGTGCCTTGCTAGTTTAAACTCGGCCTGACCCGCGTACTCGGCGGTTTTGCCAACTTTACCCCTAGATGCGGCTGACACAGCCGCCACTACAGTTTTTTGTCTTTCGCCAGGTTGATTCCCAAGTCGCGTAACTGCTTCGGATCGACTTCCGCAGGCGACTGCGACATCAGGTCCATGCTGCGATTATTTTTTGGGAAGGCCATCACATCGCGAATGCTTTGCTCGCCGCAGATCAGCATCACCAGCCGATCGAAGCCGAACGCGATACCGCCGTGCGGCGGCGCGCCGAGCCGAAACGCGCGCAGCAAATGTCCGAATTGCGCTTGTTGAGCTTCGGAGCTGATGCCCAGCGCGTCGAACATTTTCTCCTGCAACGGCGGTTCGTAGATTCGCATGCTGCCGCCGCCAATCTCCACGCCGTTTAAAACGACATCATACGCTTCAGCGCGAACTTCGCTGAGCCGTAGACGCGGCGCCTCGCCGCGTTCACCAGCTTCAGGCCAACGCGACGAGGGCGTCGCGTCCACAAACAACTGCATGTCCTCGGCTTTCGGTCGAGTGAATGGATGATGCATCGCGTTCCATTTATTTTCGTCCGGACTCCATTCGAAAAGCGGAAAGTCTACGACCCAGAGGAAATCCCAGTCCGGCGCGCCCGGCGGTCGCGCCCTACCATGCAAGTCCTGCATTTCGGCGATGCGCAGGCGTAATCGTCCCAAGACTTCACAAGCCACGCTCCATTTATCGGCAGCGAAAAAAACGCAATCGCCTTCTTCAATGTTCAGCTTTGATCGCAACGCGGTCTTCTCGGCGTCACTGAAGAACTTCACGATGGGCGATTTCCACTCGCCGTTCTCAATCTTGATGAAGGCGAGACCTTTGGCGCCGTGCAGCTTTGCAATTTCTGTAAGCTCATCGGCCTGGCCAATGGTGATTCCGGCAAAACCTTTTGCGTTGATTGCTTTCACCACGCCGCCGGCATCGAGCGCACCACGAAAAACCTTGAAACTGCTTTCACGAAAGGTTTCACAAACATCGACCAGCTTCATTTCAAACCGGCGATCGGGTTTATCGCTGCCGTACCGATCGAGCGCTTCACGATATGTAAGCCGGTCGAATGGAGTTTTGATGTCGATGTCGCACGCGGCCTTAAAAATTGCTCCAAGCATTCCTTCGGAGAGGGCAAAAATGTCGTCGGGCGTGACGAACGACGCTTCAATGTCGATCTGGGTGAATTCCGGTTGGCGGTCCGCACGCAAATCTTCGTCGCGAAAACATTTTGCAATCTGAAAATATTTTTCCACGCCAGCGACCATGAGCAGCTGTTTGTATTGCTGTGGCGCCTGCGGCAGTGCGTAGAATTTTCCCGGCGTAACACGGCTCGGCACTAGAAAGTCACGCGCGCCTTCGGGCGTGCTCTTGGATAGAATCGGCGTTTCAACTTCGACGAATCCCTGGCTGTCCAGGTAATCGCGCGTTGCTTTTGCGGCCCGGTGGCGAATCCGCAGATTGCGCGCGAGCCGTGGCCGACGCAGATCCAAATAACGGTGCGTCATCCGCAGATCTTCATTTTGCGGCTCGGCATCAATTGGAAATGGCAACGGCTCGGCGCGATTTAGAATCCGCAGCTCACTCGGAATGATTTCAATGTCGCCGGTCGCGAGGTTTGGATTTTCCGTGCCGGGCAGGCGCGCGGCGACGGTGCCCGAAACTTGAATAACATCTTCGCCGCGCAGCGTGTGCGCCTGCTTCGCCAGCTCGGCATTTTCCTCGGGGCGAAAAACCACCTGGGTCAGTCCTTCGCGGTCGCGCAGATCAATGAAGATCACGCCGCCGTGATCGCGGGTGACATTCACCCATCCGGCGAGCGTAACCTGCTTGCCGATATCGCTTTTGCGAAGTGAATTGCAGTCGTGTGTGCGAAACATGTTTTCTGTCATTCCGAGCGAAGTCGAGGAATCCCGGTGCAAAACCCTGAGTATCTCCGCGGGATCCTTCGACTGCGCTGCGCTTCGCTCAGGATGACAAACTCGATAGCGCTTGCAAGTGCGCAAGTAGGCGCTGCGAAGGCAATCACGCCGCGGATTCGCGCTGTTGCGAGCGAATACGCGCGATGTGTAGCGGTGAAAGGATGTGAATAGTCCCTTTGTCGTCTTCGACTACGGCACGCCGTTCTCGCACCCAAACGTGGTCCGGATGCGGCACTGGAATCTCAGATCCGCTGCTCAGCTCGATCCAGAAAGGTTCAAACGGAATTTTGCGCACCGCCTCTCGCAGCTCGTTCAGCATACAATGGACTATAACAGATTAGATTCGCGATCAAAGCAGCTCGGCCACTCGATCGCCGAGCTTCTCAGCAGGCACAAGCTCTTGCTCAGCCGTTGCCATATTCTTGATCTTCACCTGCGGCCACTCGTCTCCATAAAGAAGCGCGACGCGCGCGCCCAAATCTTCCGCCGTTTGGAACTGCCGGCCCACTTTTGTTGGCGTGAGCGCGTAATCGATGCGGTAGCCGCGGTCGCGCAGTTGCTGGATTTGCGCGAGCGCGTCGCCACGGCGTTCTTCCTTTGCGACAACGACGTATATGTCGATCCTGCTTTCGTTTGCCATTGATTTCTGCATCGCTTCGCGTGCCCGCGGGATTTCGTTGATCAGTTCGCCGAGAACGACGTCGCCCATTGCGAATCCAAGCGCAGAGATCGAAACCGCGCCGTCGCTAAGTTGCGCTATCAAATTGTCGTAGCGTCCGCCGCCAGCGATTGCTCGAAATTTCCCTGCACGATCGAACACCTCGAAAACAATGCCGGTGTAATACGCAAGCCCACGAACGATTCCCACATCAATCGCCACGAAATCAGCGAGGCCGCGGGTGCGCAGGCCCTCCGCGAGTTGCTCCAGCTTTGCGCTTTTGCCACCGCTCTTCAGTGTCGCGAAGACGGGATCGGCAAGATCCCCAAGTTTCTCTGCCGTCTTCTCACGCGGCTCGCGCGCAGATTTATCGATCGCTTGCAGTAAATCTTCCCATCGTTCAGCCGGCACATTCTTGTCGCGGAAAAAATCCGTCCAGAATTCGCGATCGCTAACCCGAACGACGAAATCTTTTTCACTGAATCCGAATGCACGCAGGAAATCGATGCAGAGCGCGACCAGTTCGATATCGGCGGCGAGATCCTTCTCGCCGATCATGTCGCAATTGAGTTGAAAATGTTCGCGCAACCGGCCGCGCTGTTGCTTCTCGTATCGGAAAAATTGTCCGATCGAGAACCATTTGAGTGGTTTTTTAAATTCGCGTTCATGCGCCGCGACCACACGAGCAAGCGTGGGCGTGAGTTCAGGGCGCAGCGCGACTTCGCGTTCGCCTTTGTCTGTAAAATTGAAAAGCTGCTCGACAATTTCGGCGCCGCTTTTCTTCTTGTACAGCTCGGTCGCTTCCAAAGGCGGGCCTTCCCATTCGACGAAGCCATAGCGGCGGGCGACGTCCCGCCAGCATGCGAAAATGTAATTGCGCCGGGCGCAGTCGTCGGGCAGGAAATCGCGGAAACCGGGTAAAGCCTGCATAAAGATCTTATAGAAGTCGTCTCATAAATATCATTCTGATCCCGCAGTCGCGGGAGAAGAATCTCAGGTTAGCGCTGAAAGGCCGTCTAGACCAAAAACAGAGATGTTTCGCTTCGCTCAACATGACAGGCCGTTTTATGACCGGTGGCGGAAGACGCTGAATAGCTGACCGAGACGACCATCCGGGCCGGAATTTACGATATCAGGTCGAACCTGAAAGGACTCCCGCGTTAAACGACCGGGAACGATCGAGCACATCAATTGAATCAAAGCAGAGGGAGAAATATGAAACAAACCAGATTAACAAAAATATTGGCGGCAAGCTTGGTATTTGCGGCATCGCTGGGATTAGCGCTCGCACAGACCACAACGACAACGACGAGCACGGACCCAGTGACCGGCACAACGACCACCCAACAGACGACCACCAGCAGTGCGGGGAACATCGTCACCTACACCCCGGACTCGGATTATTTTACGTTCCGAACGGCGTCGGGTGCGGCGCCCGTGCGTTATTATTACACCAAAGATACGACAGTGGTTGATCCGGCAGGTCGCACTGTAACCTGGTCGGCAATCCGTCCAGACATGCCGGCCACGGTTTATTACTCAACGGTGGGCGACCGGGTTGTGGTGCGCAAAGTAGTATTGACGCAACCTGCGCAACCAGCCGCTGTCATTAAACGCGAGGAAACGACTACCACCACTACGACGACAAAACCGTAGCGAGATTGTTCTTTAGCTAGAACTGAAAGCGCCCGCGAAAAAATTTCGTGGGCGCTTTTTTTGCAGTTGATCTGTAGCCACCGGCATGAC
>JBARMF010000317.1:0-1595 GCA_049802315.1 Candidatus Udaeobacter sp. | reverse complement strand
CTCCGAAGCGGTGTCGGCGGCGGACGCGAAGCAAGGAAGGGCAACGACAAGACACATGCCGGCGAAACAGGTCGTTCTAACGTCAAAATGAAGATTCATAAGTAATTCGACCAACGGTTTGCCTATTTCTTCAGCCATGTAAGGCAAGGCTCGGCGTCAAGCGCGAACTCCGCCATGCCGGATAGAAACCGCTCAGAACGCCGACGCAGACAGCGATGGTAACAGCCATCAGTATGAGATTGAAGCTGAGATCAGGTTCCAGCAGGCCGCGGATGGCGGGCGCAGCTTGCATCAGGTGAACACCGATAACGCCTAATCCTACGCCGATGATTCCACCGAGTAATCCGAGCATTGCTGATTCCAACAAAATCATTCGCACGATCCGGCTGCGCTTCCACCCGAGTGCCAGCAAAATTGCGATCTCCTGCTTTCGTTCAAACACGCTCATGAGCATCGTGTTCGTTACGCCGAGCACACCGACGAGTATGGCCAGTAATGATGTGCCCCAGCTCATTGCACTAATCACCCGGTAGCCCTCGGTGTGGGCCAGGTGTTCGCCTGCAGGGTCGGCATGGGCTTCCGGAATAAGCCGTGACATTTCTTCGCAAAGCCGCCGGATTCCGGAATCGTTGGTCCCGGCAGCGACTCGCACGTCAATCGCACTGATTTTGTCCTGGTTTCCGGTGATGTCCTGCAGTAGCGGCAATGAAAGAATGATCGAACCGTTCTCAACAAAGGCGCCGCCTTCGACAATTCCAACGACAGTGAGTTCCTCGGTCTCGATCTGAACCGTATCGCCCACTTTCTTTTTCAACACATCTGCGGCGGTCGTGCCGAGAAGCACCGCCCGCTCCATCTGATCGTTTGGCATCCGTCCAGAGACGAGCTTGAGATTTTCCCAGGCAAAACAACCCCATTCGCGCCCCGACACAATCATCAGCTCGGCGTTCTCGACGCTCATCAGATCAACCAGAATCATACATGTTGCAGCAACACCTGGCAGATGCGCAATGCGATCGCGAGTGGCTGCGGGAAACGGCTTCGGCGTCAGAGAGCCGCGCATGTTATGAACGACAATGTCAGTCCCGCGCGACTTCATACCCGCGGTCCAGCTTGTTACAAGGCCCCGGGACAAGCCGATCAATGCCACGACCGCAGCGATACCCACTGCAATTCCCAGAAGGGTCAAGCCGGTGCGGATCGGTCGGCGCTTGAGACCGCGGGTGATAACATCGAAAAAAGTCATCTCATTCGTGCCGGGAAAGTTTTGCCGGATCGCCATCGAAAATAACCCGGCCGTCCTTCATCTGGATCGCACGTGATGCACGCGACGCAACACTCATATCGTGGGTAATGAGGATCACCGTCATGCGACGCTCGAAGTGGAGAGAGGTGATTAGATCGAGTATGTGTTTCGCGCTTTCGCTATCCAGATTCCCGGTGGGTTCGTCGGCCAAAAGGACTGAAGGAGAGTTCGCCAGACTTCTGGCGATCGCGACGCGCTGGCGCTCGCCGCCGGAAAGTTTCGCGGGAAAATGATTCACTCGCTGTTCGAGTCCGACCGCTTTCAATAATTCGAGAGCGCGCATTTTTCG
>JBARMF010000316.1:0-9356 GCA_049802315.1 Candidatus Udaeobacter sp. | reverse complement strand
GTTGATCCGACGATCACGGTCGACTTACGCTATGCAGGTCGGAACAATTTCCTTCGACATTCGCTCTATCCCCACGGAACACACGCACTCGCTCGCCCCGAAATAGTCTCAGCTTTGGCTGTGGCCCAGGGCTTTCTGCGGCGTTACCAATATGGCCTCAAAATCTGGGACGCGTATCGGCCGGTAGAAGTGCAGGCCATGCTGTGGAACGCATCACATAACAGTGACTACGTTGCCAATCCGGAAATCGGCGCGGGTTCACTCCATAGTTGGGGTATCGCCGTAGACGCCACCCTGGTTGATTCGCGGATTCGCGATGTCCGCATGCCAACGGACTTTGACGATTTTACTCCCGCGGCAATGTTGCCTTACATGGGATCGTCTTTAGAAATACGCCGAAACCTGCGTTTGCTGCGGTACGCTATGCACATGGCTGGTTTTTGCGGCTTACGCACCGAGTGGTGGCATTTCACGATCCTTAATTGGCAAAAATACCTGCCGCCTGAAAAAGCAAAGAGTGCCGCACAAGCCTTAGAAACTCAGTCGGAAGGCGGATTGTGATCGATTCGATACTCCGTGGTTTGCGGCAGCCGGAGTATGTTCATGTCTTGCTCAATCCGTTGCCGGTTTACGGCTTGCTCATCGCCTGGATTGGCTTGCTCATCGCTTTTTTTTCCAAGAGCCGTCGCGCTCAGATCGCCACATTAGTGCTGGTGCTCGTCACCTCATTCTCCGCATGGCCAGTTTATGAATTTGGCCAGCAGGGATACGATCGCGTTCTGTCGATGACTGATGAAGATGGAGAACGCTGGCTCGATGAACATCAAGATCGCGCGGAGGATCTCATCTGGATCTTTTACGCGCTTGCGGTCTTGAGCGCGATCGCAATCGCAGCGCCGATAAAATGGCCAAAGTCTTCTGCACCACTTGTGATTCTGGTGATCTGCCTCGGTGCAGTGACCTTGGGAGCCGGTGGTTACATCGCTTACGCCGGCGGCAAAATCCGGCATCGCGAATTTCGTACCGAACCAGCACCACCGAAGAGGACGGAACACCAGGATTAGATCGGGAATGCAAAGCACCTAACTCGGAAGTCATTCCGAGCGAAGTCGAGGAATCCCGTGGCATTATTGAATGGTCGCATCACCGGATCCTTCGACTCCGCGGCGCTCCGCTCAGGATGACAGCAAAAGAACGATTCAACCTTTCAATGCTTGAGTGATGCCAACTAGACTCGAGCGCGCTGAAGAAGGCGTAGAACAGCATAGCACCGCGTTACGAAAACCGCTCGGCCTTTTCGATCTCGTTCTGACGCAGATTCTCTTCATTGTCGGCTCGAGTTGGGTCGGCGCCGCGGCGAAACTAGGTCAAGCGCATCTTTTCTTTTGGCTACTCGCGATTTTGCTTTTCTACATTCCGCAAGCGGCCGTCGTCATTTATTTGAGCAAGCGCATGCCCCTCGAAGGCGGCATTTATCAATGGGCCAAGCTCGGATTCAACGAGTTCGCTGGATTTATCGTCGCGTGGAATCTCTGGCTGCTGTCGATCACCGTGATCGCACTCGGTGGAATGTTTGTCACAACGAACATCTCTTACGCGATCGGTCCGGATGCGGCATGGATGCCCGAGAACAAATGGTGCGTTTCGCTGATCAGCGCCGCGTTGGTCGGCGGTTTGGGCTGGGCGTGCGTTCGTGGTCTCTCGTTAGGCAAATGGGTTCACAACGTTGGCGCATTTGCGATGTTCATCGTTTATGGAGCGCTGATTTTTTTGCCGCTCCTCGCTCTCGCGCGCGGCCAGTTGAAAAATTATCAGCCGCTTCAATTCGCGCTGCCCGCAATGTCGCTCTTCTATTCCTTTAATATTTTCAGCAAGCTCGCCATCGGCGCGCTCAGCGGATTTGAATACGTAGCAATTCTAGCCGGCGAAACGCGCGCTCCCGCGCGCGACATCGGACGCTCCGTTCTCATCGCTTCCCCTGTGATCGCGTTGGCTTTTATTCTTGGTACCAGCTCGGTGCTCGCGTTCGTCGGCAACAACCCGATCGACCTAATTGGTCCGGTGCCGCAAACCCTGCGCCTCGGACTAAGTTCTTTTCCAATCGCGGGCGCCATCGCGTCGATCGGAATTCTGTTAATGACCACGCGGACGATCGCTTCGACCAGCGTTCACGTTACCGGCAGCTCGCGATTACCAATGGTTGCGGGCTGGGATCGGCTGCTGCCGAATTGGTTTTCACGTCTGCATCCGCGATACAAAACACCGGTTAATTCCATCATCTTCGTCGGTGCGACCACACTTCTCATCGCCATCGCCAGCCAAATCGGCGCCGGAATCCAGGAAGCGTTTCAACTAGTCGATAACGCCGCGAATGTTTTCTACGGCATTGTTTATTTCATGATGTTCGCAATACCGATTTTTGGCGCCGGCGCGATTCGTTCCGGTGCTCCTATCTGGTTGCGCGTTGCGGCGATCTGTGGCGCTGCCGTCGCGCTGTCCGCTATTTTCTTTACCATCTACCCGATCATCGATGTGCCGAGCCCGCTTAGTTTCGGCGTGAAAATCGTTGCCGTGACCGGAATTGCGAATGCGATCGGGGTCGCAATTTATCTCCTTGGCAAGAAACGTCGGCGCGGCTAACTGCAGTTTTCGGTAACCCAGCGCAAATATTCGGGCAGCCCGCTCGAAATCGGTACGAAGATGATTTCCGGAACTTCGTACGGATGCAATGAGCGCAATTTTTCCTGAAACGCTGATTGCCTATCCTCGCTCAGCTTGAACAGCACGAGGGTTTCGTTTCCCGATTCGATTTTCTCTTTCCAGCGGTAAATCGATTCAACCGCCGGCAATATAGTCGCGCACGCTGCGAGCTTTTTTGTGACAAGTTCATTCGAAATTTCCCGCGCCGTTTCCTGATCCGGAAAGGTGCTTAACGCGAGAAGAACTTTTTCAGCCATGTGTTAACACGAGTTCAGTCATTCCGAGCGAAGTCGAGGAACCCCGTGACATTACCTCAGGCTACCGTCGCGGGATCCTTCGACCCCGAAAGTGTTCGGGGCTCAGGATGACGCATGGATGCGGACCGACAGATCCAACCGCCACCGAGCACGACGTCGCCATCGTAAATTACCGCGGCTTGACCCGGAGTGACCGCACGCTGCGGGTCGTGCAGTCGCACATGGGCGCGATCACCCTCCAGCGGCATGACAGTCGCGAGTGTGCCTGGATGGCTGTAGCGAATCTTGACCGTCGCTTCGAACGCTTGGCTGTAGCCCGGGGCGTTGACCCCGCCTCCTTGTGTGTCGATCACGCTGCTGGGGTCGCCGCCCCCGGCGACGGGATGCCAGTTCACACGATCGATCTCAAATTCGTCGCAAACCAAGTCGTCGGCATCGCCGACGACGACGCGATTTGTTACCGGGTCTAAATCAACAACGTAACGCGGCCGCAGCGATCCCCCCGGAAGTCCTTTGCGCTGGCCGATGGTGAAGAGTTCGATGCCGCCGTGTTCGGCAACGAAGTTTCCATCGACATCATAAATCTCGCCGCGATGAAATTCGTTTTCGCCGAGGTGCGATCGCAAAAACTCTTTGTAATCATTTCCCGGTACGAAACAAATTTCCTGACTGTCGATCTTCTCGGCAACCTTCAGGCCTAACGAGTGAGCGATCTCCCGAATCTGAGGTTTCGTCATTTTGCCCAGCGGTGTCAGCGCGCGGCGCAATTGCGGCTGACGCAGACTGAAAAGAAAATATGACTGATCTTTGCGCGGATCGATTCCTTTGCGCAGGATCGCGTACGTAGACGCGGCGCCCTCGCCGCGTTTTTCTTCTACCTTGTTAATGATCGCGTAATGACCTGTCGCAATATAATCGCAGCCCAGCGCTGCCGCTTTACTCCAAAGATTGCCGAACTTCAGCTTTTCATTGCACATCACGCAGGGGTTTGGCGTGCGACCGGCCTGGTACTCGCTGGCGAAATAATCAATCACAACGCGCTCGAACTGATCGGCTTCATCGACAACGTAATGCGGAATGCCGAGCGCATGCGCTACACCGCGCGCATCGGCGACCGCCTGCGGTCCGCAGCATTTGTCCTCCGCGCGCGAGATACAATCTTGCGGCCAGACTTTCATCGTCACGCCTATCACGTCGTAGCCTTGTTCGCGCAGCAAGTATCCGGCGACGCTGGAATCCACTCCACCGCTCATGCCGAGCAAAACGCGCTGTTTAGTTTTGTTCATGTGCACCTGTAACGTGAACGTTCACAATCGCGGGTCAAATACGCATCTGGGTAGCGCACGCGTCTCGCGTGTTGGTTTCGGCGTCGCGCCGAAACGATCTTTCTGCTGGAACATCGCGAGCCGTCGAGCGCAATAACACAGAAAAGTCCGCGATGGCGAGGACGCCATCGCCAGCACGCGAGACGCGCGCGCTACCCAGACTTTACCGCTCGGCTCACGAACGCATTACCTCGCAGCGTAAATCGCCACGGCAGATGCGCAGAGCGGCTGATGCCGACACGTTTGTCTGCCACAACATCGAAAGTCGCGCGTGAATTGGAAACGAAGCAGTGGCGCGAGTCGCTACACAGATCCATCTCATGGTCTCGTCCGGTAATAGCAAATGCTTGTGTGAGTTTGCCCGGACCGGAGCAAAGCTGACGGAGTTCGTTAACGCCGCGGCGTCGCTTCATCAGTTGAACCCCTCGCCGTGGCTCGAGCGCGCGAATCAAAACAAAGCCGTTCGCGTCGCCTTTCACCAGCACGTTTAACATCCAGTGAACGCCATAGTTGAAATAAACGTACGCCGCGCCCGCTTTGTTACGGTCGATAAAGCTACGCGCACTCGGCCGTGTAAACGTGTGCGCCGCTTCATCATTGATTGCCGCATACGCTTCCACTTCGACGACGAGACCGGAGCATTGGCCCCAAATCAATTCGGTGCCAATAAGTTCCCGCGCACACGTAAGCGGATCTCGTTTGAAAAATGCGGAGCGGATAATTTCGTCCCCGGTGTTTTCAGTTTTCTGCTGGCTTTTCATTTTTCAAGGCCGGCAAGTCTGCTTCTCCCCGTTCGACGGGTAGCGGACCAAGGTGAGGGGCTTCGGGGCCGTCCGCGGCTTTTCGTTCTGCCTACCCTCATCCTCCCCTTCTCCCTCCAGAGGGAGAAGCGCCCGTATGCGTGCCTGTTATCCGCAGAACGTCGCGATTCGATAATCGAGCATCTGCCCCACGAAACTAACCGGAAGGCTTGTAGTAAATCGGAATCTTCACGTTGGACTCGACCGGTTGTCCGTTGCGGAAGGCCGGGATGAACTTCGCGCCATCGAAATCCGTCTGTGCCGCGTCCCCGAAGCCCAGGAGTGGTGGTACCTCAGATAAGACCTGCATTTTCGTCAGATTTCCTTTCGCATCGACGTTCAACGCGAGCTCCACGACGCCGGTAATCGCCACTGTGCTGCCGGTGTCGGGATAATGCAGGCCAGTGAATTTTGAGTCCTGACCGACGTACGGTTGGGGATCAATGTAATCAGTTTCCTTGTCCACTTCATTCAGTTGCTGATTGGCAAAGACGCGCAGTCGCGGTTTGCCGTTCACCACTGCGAATTTCGCTGTTCCATAAAAAATGGCGATGACCGGCTGATGATTGTGAACCGCTGGGATGAATCTGGCGGCGGCCAGGCGTTTGAGTAGTTCCTGTTCCAGAAGTTCAGATCCGACTGTGCCGCGGTACGCGCCGCTACGAACGATCTCGCCAGTCGGCGCAACGAGACAGGAAAACATTACTGCAGCTTCCTTTTGGCCCTTCTTGATCAGGTCGGCGGTGTCTATCGTATTGACCAGCGAATTTGGCGCGGTTCCGATCAACGCTGGCCGAACCTCTGGCAGCGTTGGTGACGGTGACGGTGATGGTGATCCGGGTTTTGGCGTCTCCGCCAGCGCAAGCTCAATACTCAGCAATAAACCAACAAAGAAAACAATCCGAAGTTGCATGGCGAAATAGGCAAGCGAAACGCGCCGCCTTTGCAAGAGGAACTCTTTGTCATTCCGAGCGAAGTCGAGAATGGAGTGGCTTGGGAAGCCGCGACATAGACGGGAAGGCAGGAGGCTGAGCGAACGGGAGTGAGCGAATCAAATCCCGTAGAGTAACCTATCTCTGGAGCTACCGGATCCTTCGACCCCGAAAGCCTTCGAGGCTCAGGATGACCAGCTAATCAGGCCGCGACTCTCCACGTGCGTGCTTCGCCAATCCTTTGCACAACTTTGTGCCGCCGGAAATAATCGATGACCGCGTCGCGAGTTTGCACGGGATGCAAAACGCATTTCGCCTCCGGCCTGTCAAGCAACGCTCGCAATTTCATGAAATGATGGCCGCCGCTCCGCGCGTCGAAACTGTTGGTCGCGATTACGTATCTCTTATCGCGCTCCAGTTGGCGTCCATCTGGAAATGCCATCGAGGTGATCCTGCGATCCAGACCGTGACCCTCTACTCTTACTGCGATACCCACCAAACTTCGCGGCTCACGGCTGGTATACACGTCTTCCATCACGGCTTTTATTTCATCAGGAGAGAGCGTGGCGGTAACGATGAGGTTTTCGTAGGGAATGATATTCCAAATGTCGTCCACCGTCGTTAGGCCTGCCGCGAGCTTAGCGTTTTCGTCGAAAACGCCATGCATGACGGCATCGACGATAATGCTTCGTTCCGCCAATGTTTCTGTAATCGCGGCGCAGATTAACTTCTCGATTTCACTCGGGTGACCGTGCCGGCCGCGAGCGTACAACGTCTCGGTCAACTCGCCGATCGGCTGTGCAAGCGAGGCTTCCGATTCCGCAAGCTGCGAGCCTGCCCTGGACAGAACAACGGGATCCGGATCGAAACGGCTATCCATCAGCTCACAGATCGCTTCACGACGTAGTAATTTTTTCGAACGTCGATCAAACAACAAATCAACGCGGCCCACGTGAATTCCGAAATGATCCGCTTGGGTGAAAAGCACGCGATTCGTTAGGCGACTTGGAATCGCCTGATGAGTATGGCCCGCTATGAACGCTGCGACATCAGGGAACTCGGAAGTCATTGCCATCACCGTGTTCGCAAAGTCATCGCCACCCGTGCGCGGCTTCAGTCCCATATGACCTGTGAGGACGATCGCGTCCGCGCCTTCACTTTTAGCTTTCGCTATTGCGCGGCGTACAGACTCAACGGGAAATTGGAAATCGATTCCGACTGTAAACTCCCGCGGAAGCCAGAACGACATGCCGGGCGTTGTGATTCCGATAATTGCGAGCTTGATGCTCTCGATTTCCTTAATGATAAATGGCTGAACCTTTGCGAAGGGATGTTGCGAATCGGAGGCCGAGCCGGCCGGTTTTCCGTCTAACGTTGTGTTCGCACCCAGCACCGGCATTGCCGATTTTTGTAGCGCATTTGTAAACGGCTCGATTCCCCAATCGAACTCGTGATTACCAATCACCCACGCGTCGTATTTGAGGTGATTGAAAAGATCGATCATCAGTTCGCCTTTGTTTCGGAGGCTCACCTCTGTGCCTTGATAGACGTCGCCGGCATCGACCAGGATGGAGTTCGGATTGTGTCGGCGCCATCGGCGGATTTGCGTGACGCATCGCGCCAAACCGCCACGATCAGCAGTTCCGTCGTAATCAGACGTCGGCAAAATATGGCCATGCAAATCCGTCGTGTGCAGGATCGAGATGCAGACGGTGTCCTGCTCAAGCGCGGCAGCAGCACTCGCCAGTGTCGGAACAGCACCGAGCAGTCCAGCGCGACCGGCGAGTTTTACGAAATCGCGCCGCGTCCAGAATCTGTAAGGATGAGACATGCGGGGTGGCCTCTGTCGAAAGGCTAACCGGAACTGAATCTCAGTTTCAAGGAAAAGTCAGGCCGACGCAGTGCAAGGAGCGGCGGCTTGGCTGCCCGCCGTAGCCGCCTACTCCGCCGAAGCAACTGCGAAAGGCTGGATCGGCGAAGGCTGGGGCAGCCGCCGAAATTTTCAATCAACCGCCGGTAAGCTGTCGTTCCTTGACCGTTCACCTACGGGGTATAACTGTCTGGTTACAACTCTCTTGCCATGCTCAGCGAAGATTCCATTACCGAATTAAAAGGAAGCCTTAGAGGCAGGCTTATCCAGCCAGGCGACGCAGATTACGATGAGGCTCGCAAGGTCTACAACGGAATGATCCATAAGAAACCGCGCTTGATCGCGCGGTGCGCGGATGTCGCAGACGTCATCCGGTGCGTAAATTTTGGACGCAACAACAATCTCCTCGTTTCAATCCGCGGGGGCGGCCACAACGCAGGCGGACTGGGAATTTGCGATGACGGTCTCGTGATTGACCTCGCGCCGATCAAATACACGCGAGTCGATCCTGCGGCTCGCACCGTCACAGCCGGCGGCGGATGCGTCTGGGGCGACGTCGATCATGCCACGCACGCGTTCGGACTCGCGACGCCGAGCGGTATTATTTCCACGACTGGTGTCGGCGGATTAACGCTGGGCGGCGGGGTCGGTCACCTCACCCGCAAATGCGGTCTGAGCATCGACAATTTGCTTTCGGCCGACGTCGTCCTGGCGAACGGCAAATTTGTGAATGCGAATGCGGAGGAGAATCCGGATCTGTTCTGGGCTCTCCGCGGCGGAGGCGGCAATTTCGGAGTCGTCACGTCGTTCACGTTCAAGCTGCATCCAATCGACACGCTCTATGCCGGCCCGATGCTCTACGAGCTAAGCGAGGCAGCCGACGTGATGAAGTGGTACCGCGATCTGATTCCGTCGGCACCCGATGATCTGAACGGCTTCTTCGCCTTTCTTACGGTCCCGCCAGCTCCGCCGTTTCCCGAACATCTGCACTTGAAAAAAATGTGCGGAGTAGTTTGGACATACACCGGGCCACAAGAGAAAGCAGAAGAAACATTCAAGCCGATTCGGGCTTTCAAGAAACCTGCGCTCGATTTCGTTGGGCCGCTGCCGCAGCCGGCATTGCAAAGTATGTTCGATCCAATTTATCCGCCGGGTCTGCAATGGTACTGGCGCGCTGATTTCGTAAATGAAATAAGTGACGACGCGATTTCGCAGCACACTCGCTTCGGTGAAGCATTGCCAACGATGCATTCCACCATGCATATGTATCCGATCAACGGCGCCGCAGCGCGCGTCGGCAAAAACGATACTGCGTGGAATTATCGCGATGCGATGTGGGCGCAGGTCATCGTCGGCGTTGATCCTGATCCTGCGAACAAGGACAAAATCGTTTCGTGGACGAAGAGCTATTACGATGCGGTGCATCCGTTTTCGGCGGGTGGCGCGTACGTAAACTTTCTGATGGGCGACGA
>JBARMF010000315.1:0-3840 GCA_049802315.1 Candidatus Udaeobacter sp. | reverse complement strand
GCCGCCTGTTCGGTGGGAGCGAACGGATGCAATTTGGAAATCTCGGGCCATGAAATTGGGAACATTTCCGCGGTGGCGTTGAGTTTCATCGTGCACGAGCCAAGTGGAATCATTGACGTCGTGAGCGATAGATCGCGCGATTCCAGCTTCTTCAGATAGCGCAGCATCTCGGTTTCAGTGTCATGTGTGTTGAAGATCGGATGCGTGAGATATTCGGAAGTGCGGATGGCGGATTGCGGAATGCGGATCGGCGGGTCGCCAATATCGTCATCGTCAAAATCGCGGACGTTCGTGCCGCGGAAGATGGACATCAGCAGTTCAATGTCCCGTGGCGTTGTCGTTTCATCGAAAGAAATGCCCACCGCGCGTGGTCCAAGCCCGCGCAGGTTGCAACCCGTTTTGGCGGCGTGCCCCAAGGTGACTTCGCTCGATTCCACGTCGATCCGAACAGTGTCGAAGAAATTCTCATGCGTGACCGTGCAGCCAAGGGCGCGCAGACCATCCGCAAGTCGACTGGTTAGCCGGTGAACACGCTCGGCGATCGCGCGCAATCCTTTGGGACCGTGATAGACCGCATACATCGACGCAATGACGGCGAGGAGAACCTCTGCCGTGCAGATGTTGCTGGTCGCTTTGTCGCGGCGGATGTGTTGTTCGCGCGTTTGCAAAGCGAGGCGATACGCAGATCGACCTTCAGCGTCGTGTGAAACGCCCACCAGTCGGCCAGGCATGTGACGTTTGAATTCATCGCGCGTGGCGAAGTACGCCGCGTGCGGCCCGCCAAATCCGAGCGGCACTCCAAATCGCTGCGTATTGCCGACTGCAACATCCGCGCCGAATTCGCCCGGCGGTTTGAGTAATGTTAGCGCAAGAATGTCTGCCGCGACCACCACCAGCGCACCGGAATCGTGGGCCTTTCGGACAAACTCGGCGTAATCGTAGATCACGCCATCGGTCGCGGGATATTGAACAAGCGCGCCGAAAATTGTGCTGTCGAATTTGAACCGGGAGTAATCGCCGATCTTGATCTCGATTCCGAGCGGCTTCGCGCGGGTTTGAACGACGGCGATCGTTTGGGGATGACAATTGTCGGCGACAAAGAAGGTCTTCCGATCTGGAACGACCGCGTGACAAAGCGCCATCGCTTCAGCAGCAGCCGTTGCTTCGTCAAGCATGGAAGCGTTCGCGATGTCGAGCGCAGTCAAATCTACGATCATCTGCTGGAAGTTCAGTAGCGCTTCGAGCCGCCCTTGCGCGATTTCCGCCTGGTAAGGCGTGTAAGCGGTGTACCAGCCAGGGTTTTCGAGAATGTTTCGCTGAATGACAGGCGGTGTGATGCAATCGTAGTAGCCAGCCCCGATGAACGAGCGCGCGATTTTGTTCTTCTGTGCAATCGCCCGTAGCTCAGCCAGCGCTTCGCCTTCCGATTTCGCTTCCGGCAAATTCAGCTCTCGTCCGAGACGAATGTCCTTTGGAACCGTGGCGTCGATAAGCGCACCGACGCTATCGAAACCCACGTCGCGCAACATCGCCCGAACTTCTTCCTCGTTCGGTCCAATGTGTCTGCGCGCGAACGAATCAACGTCGAAAATTGGTTCGCGCATTTGCATCGGAAGAGACTACGGAGTGCGAGACGCGCTTCAACTCTCGAGCGCTGCTTGCGCAGCCGCTAATCGCGCGATCGGAATCCGAAACGGACTGCAACTGACGTACTCGAGACCGAGCCGGTGACAGAATTTCACACTGTTTGGTTCGCCGCCGTGCTCGCCGCAAATTCCCAGTTTGATGTTCGGCCGCGTTTTGCGGCCGAGGTCGCGCGTAATTTCCATCAAACGTCCAACACCCTTCTGATCGATTGTTGCGAATGGATTTGAACTGACGATGTCGAGTTCCGCGTACGCAGGGAGGAAACTGCCTGAATCGTCGCGGCTCATTCCCAGTGTGGTTTGTGTCAGATCGTTTGTGCCGAAGCTGAAGAACTCGGCGTCGCACGCGATCTGGTCGGCTAACAGCGCCGCGCGCGGGATCTCGATCATGGTTCCGACGAGATATTTGAATTTTGTTCCTCGTTCTTTGGCCACTTCGTCAGCCACACGACGCACAATGTCGATTTGGAGCTTTAACTCGCGCGGGAATCCCACCAGCGGAATCATGATTTCGGGGTGGACCTTTATGCCTTTGGCTTGCACCTCCGCAGCGGCTTCAAAGATTGCGCGGGCCTGCATTTCGGAAATCTCAGGAAACGTGATCCCGAGCCTGCAACCGCGATGACCCAGCATCGGATTGAACTCGTGCAATTCGTGAACGCGCCGGGAAATTTGTTCAACCGGCATGCCTAATTTGTTCGCCAGTTCGTTTTGCTGCGCGTGATCGGCGGGCAGAAATTCGTGCAACGGCGGGTCCAGAAAGCGAACGGTTCCAGGCAAACCATCTAACGCAGTGAAGATACCGATAAAATCGCCGCGCTGATACGGAAGCAGTTTCGCCAATGCTCGCGCGCGCTCGTCTTTTGTTCCGGCCAGAATCATTTCGCGCATCGCGTCGATCCGGTCGCCTTCGAAAAACATGTGCTCGGTGCGGCAGAGCCCGATTCCTTCTGCGCCGAATGCGACAGCGTTTTCGACCTGCTCTGGCGTATCGGCATTTGCACGCACGCCGAGGCTGCGGAATTCATCCGCCCACTTCATCAATTTCGCGTACTCCTGATACGTGACGCTCTTTTTTGGGTCGAGCGAGCGGTCGACGAGCACCTGTACAATCTCGGAGGGCGCAGTGGCGACTTCCCCCGCAAATACTTCACCGGCAGTACCATCGAGGGAAATGTAATCCCCCCGATTCAATGTTGTGCCACTGGCGCTAAGGGTGCCTTTTTGGTAATCGATTTGAAGTCCCGTCGCGCCGCACACACAGACTTTGCCCATTTGACGAGCAACCAGGGCTGCATGCGAAGACACACCGCCGCGCGATGTGAGAATCCCCTCGGCTGCTATCATGCCGCGCAAGTCTTCCGGCGAGGTTTCGATGCGCGCGAGCACGACCTTTTCGCCGTGATCCGCACGGGCCACAGCTTCTTCCGCGCTAAACACGACATGGCCGCACGCTGCGCCCGGTCCAGCAGCGAGACCGGCCCCAATTTTCTTCGCGTTCCGTACTGCCTCGCGATCGAAAACTGGCGCGAGCAGATGCGAGAGTGAATCGGCTGGGACACGACGAACCGCGTCTTTTTTGGTTATCAATTTTTCGCCTACCATGTCGACCGCGATACGCACTGCCGCATGACCGGTGCGTTTTCCGTTTCGCGTTTGTAGAATGTAGAGGCGATTTTCTTCGACCGTGAATTCGAGGTCCTGCATGTCCTTGAAGTGGCGTTCAAGAGTCGCCCGCACTTTCATCAACTCGCTGTGCGCGGCGGGCATTTCTTTCGCCAGATCGGCGATCGGGTGCGGCGTGCGCACGCCAGCAACCACGTCTTCGCCCTGCGCGTTGATGAGGTATTCACCGTAGAAAACCTTTTCCCCGGTAGCCGGGTCGCGCGTGAATGCCACCCCCGTCGCGCTGGTGTCGCCCATATTTCCGAACACCATCGTCTGAACGTTCACCGCTGTTCCCCACTCGTGCGGAATGCCGTACTTCCGGCGATAAACACTGGCCCGATCATTCATCCATGAGCCGAATACGGCTCCGATCGCGCCCCAAAGTTGTTCGTTCGGATCCTGAGGAAAAGATTTACCGGCGCGCTCGTTGATCAAAGCCTTGAATCGCTGCACAAGCTCTTTGAGATCGGCCACGGTTAATCGCACATCGGGGAAGTCGTGCTTCCCGTAACGCTCGTCCTTCAAA
>JBARMF010000314.1:0-1896 GCA_049802315.1 Candidatus Udaeobacter sp. | reverse complement strand
AAAATTTCCATCGAGGACAGCGGTGTAATACCGTCGCTGGCATATCCGCCTGAGAGCCAAATGTGTGTAGTGCCGTCAGTATCGGTAGGGAAGTTGCGTCGCGCTGTTCCAAATGGCACGTCCATTGTCCAAGTATTCGTGCCCGGATTATAGACGTCCACTTCCGTCGAGGGATTGGGGGCAACTCTGCCGCCACCCATCACATACAGCTTGCCATTGAAGTTCAGCCCACGTGTCTCACCGGTTGCTCTCGGTATAGTCGCGATCGTGCCAATGCTGTTAGCTAGTGGATTGAAGCTGAAGGAAGTGGTCGTATCCACCACCGTGCCACCCTGGTAATCTGATCCGCCTCCCACATAAATGATTCCATTAATCGTGCAGGTGGGCGCATACATGATCCCTACAGGCGTGTTTGTCATTTGTGTCCACTTGGCTCCTACAGGACCGTTGGGATCAAATTCCCAGATCTGGTTGACGGAGGCTACGTTGATATTGAACCCGCCCAGGATATAGAGCTTGTTGTTAGCTACCGTAAACCCACCCGGTAGAACCGTTCCCATGGCGCCCGGCCAATCGTCGCCGGTCAAAGTGGCCGCAGTATCGCTCACTGGGTTGTAGGAGAACACGCGGCTAGTGGCTGTGGTCTGCCCGGCCGCAGAACCGCCCACGCAATAGATCGAAGGCGTCCCTGAAACCGTTAACACGCCGCAAGCCATGTTGTTCATTTGGTTATCGGGCAATGTCACACCCCTCTGCGTCCAGCTATTGGAACCGGGCGAGTATTGAACGACGTGCTGGAAGTCAGACCCTGCCGTGTCCGCGGTGCGACCGCCTATGGTATAAAAGTTGCCGTTAGGTTGGAAATAAACACCAACCGCTCTAACCAAAGGGGTAGGCATGTCCGGACCGGCAGACCAGCCCGATTGTCCGCAGCTACCCGTGACATTGACCACGCCAGCCATGCCAAGGAAACAGTGTGCAAAGCAGATGTAGGAATAACTACCAGCCGTGTTAAACGTGTGCTGATAAACAGTGCCGGCGTTAGAAAGAGTTCCTGGAAAACAATTCATGTCGTTAGGCGAACAAAATTGCGAATCGGCGAAGCACTGAGGACCACTGCTGACGCTATGGCCGCCACTGGCCCAGGTCCATCGCACCGTGTCACCGACCGAGATGTTGACAGTGTCCGGCGAAAAGGAGAAACCCGGCCCCACCATAACGTCGACAATCTGGCTGGTAGCCGATGGCACGCCACTGATAGCCGGCCGGCCGTTTTGATCGACAATGCGCAAGGGTGCGCTCCTTGTGTTCTCCGTATTTGCTCGCTTCTCGCTGGATTCAGCCCGGACTAGAATTCCAACTGCAAAAATGGCCGCGAGCCAAAACATCAACCGTGCTGCGCTAGATATTTTCATACTGTTGGTCCTTTTTCTATGCGCCAACATTGGAGATTTCGTTGTGTCGAAACGCAACTGACGCTCTACGGCTCAGTACCCGGAATTTGCGCAGGCGGTTGCAAACAACGCAAGCAGAATCTTTAGCCAAACGAAGAAACGTTCGACCTATCGGTAATCAGTGACCGATTTTTCCTGGCGGCGCAGGTTATGGTCTGGAGGCGAGTGCTGGGGCGGAGCCTGGGTGTCACCGTTGGGCGAGCCGTCAAATAGAATGCAACTGTAGCCGCGTCTCTGTGAGACGCGTCAATCGCACTTACAGTCGTTCAACGCTTGCGCGTCGCACCCGCCTTCGCGGGAGCTTCGGCGTGGCAGGCAGCGAAGCGGCTACAGGGGCTATGGACGAGGCACTGGCGTCGGCCGAGGACGCGGTGTTGGCGTGGCTCGAGTTCCTGGTGGTAGTGTCGCCGTTGGAGAGGCGGTGGCCGTCGCCGTCGGAGAT
>JBARMF010000313.1:0-2563 GCA_049802315.1 Candidatus Udaeobacter sp. | reverse complement strand
TACGAAGCGCAGCAGCAGGCCGACCACGAAGCGGCAACTCGCTCTCAAAATAATATCGAAAGCAAGCGCGGGCCAATGCCGGATATCCAAAACCGCATCAGCGACGAAGCCGGTACTCTTCATCCCGACTCCCATGCGACCAGCGCGAGCCCGGGAGGCTATTGCAGTGTTGTCACACTCGGCGCATACAAGGCCGTGAAGGTCGACGCCACCTTTGGCGCAATCCGGGCGGGTGACTTGCTCACCACCAGTTCACATGCAGGCTATGCGATGAAGGTAACGGACAAGGCAGCCGCCAGCGGCGCAATTATCGGCAAGGCACTGAGCAGCCTCGATAAGGGAATCGGCACGGTGACCGTGATGGTGACGCTGAAGTAATGTCGTTTCGTTCTGCTTAAAGGGGGACGAAACTTTGAGTCAAACCAGGAACGGCGCGGCGCGCAATCCGTCGCGCTTATGAGTAAAGATATTCGTCGTGGTACTCGCGTTGCGGCGCGAACTGCAGGTTCTCGTTTCCCGTCTCGGGGTACTCGAAGATTTTCCCTTCGTAGTTCCGGATCACGATTTTTTCGTTGTCATGATAAAGAATGTAACCGGGATTGATCGGCACTTTGCCGCCACCGCCGGGAGCGTCGATAACGAATTGCGGCACAGCGTAACCAGTGGTATGGCCCCGCAGCGCCTCAATGATTTCGAGGCCTTTGGCGACCGACGTGCGCAGATGTGAGGCGCCATTGATCAGGTCGCATTGGTAAACGTAATAGGGACGGACGCGGCACATCAGCAGCTTATGCACGAGAGTTTTCATAGTCTCGACGTCATCGTTCACGCCTGCGAGTAACACACTCTGGTTGCCTAAAGGAATGCCCGCATTGGCGAGCCGTTCCAACGCCTGTTTTACCTCGATAGTGAGCTCGCGCGGATGATTCACGTGCACGCTCATCCAGAGCGGATGATATTTCGCCAGCATTGCACACAACTCGGGCGTGATTCGTTGCGGCAGGAAAATCGGCACCCGCGTACCGATGCGGAGAAATTCGATGTGCTTGATAGCGCGCAACCGCGACAACAGCTTCTCGAGCCTGTCATCGCTGAAAATCAATGCGTCGCCACCACTCAGAAGCACATCACGTACTTCGGTGTGTGCTTCGAGATAACGGAACGCCTCCTCAAAATTGGTGTGAAATTCCTGTTCGCCAACTCCGCTAACTACTCGACTTCGTGTGCAATAGCGGCAGTAACTCGCACAACGATCCGTCACCAGGAACAAAACACGATCGGGATATCGATGCACTAAACCCGGCACCGGCATGTGCGAATCTTCGCCGCAAGGGTCGGCCATGTCGTAAGGCGAAGCCCATGTTTCCTCGATTCGCGGAATGACCTGACGTCTGATCGGATCACCGGGATCGTTTGCCGGCAGCAGGTTAAAAAAGTGTGGGGTGACGGCTAGCGCAAGTTTGTCGCCGGACAGCAAAACGCCGCTGCGTTCCTCGGCGCTCAATTCCAGATGTTTCTCGAGTTGCGCAAGCGTGGTAACTCGGTTCTTGAGCTGCCATTTCCAATCGTTCCAGAGTTCCGGAGCCGTGTCTGGCCAATACCCCGGTGCGTGCGAAACGAAGGCTTTTCCGTCCCCATTCTCAGAGGCAAAAGTGTTCATTTTTTTGGTGGACGAAAAAGTTAAGACCCTTAAATATCGTGTCAATGCAGGCACTTGGCCGTGCGCTACGCACGTGAATGAACCGTGCGCGTGGGCGCCCTACCGCACCGTCTACAACTCATTTCAACGGCAGACGTATTTCTCGACCGACACTCTTTGCCACTTGCAACAGGAATGAGTCCTGTCCATGCCTCGCGAGTAACGACAACCCGACTGGTATTCCAGCGACGTCGGCTATTGGGAGCGATACTTGCGGCAGGCGGCACATACCTGCAAGGCTCGTCAGCGATAATGTGCGAGGATAATAGCTGGTTCCACTCGAACTGCGTCTGGGCGGATCTCCCTTGTGAGGAGCGAGCACGGGGGTTGTTGGGATGCACAGCAGATCGTCCGGTCCGAGAAACGCGTGCAAACTTTGAAAATATTGTTCGCGTCGTTGAAGTGACCCCGCGACGCGTTGTCGATCGAGTTGCTTCATCAGTTGAAAACTCGCAGCGATCTCAGGACCAAATTCTGGCCTGGCGCTAGCGATCCACGCGCCAAGGCAACTCTCGATTTCCGCCCATTGGATCACGCAAAAGTTGTCGACCCATGTCGCGAAGCCATATCCAGCGTTATCACCAACCAATTCTTGCAGCGATGACTCCCGCACAGCGTCGCCGAATATTTCGCGGAGTCGCTGCACTGGCTCCGATAAACTTTGCTGAACATTGGCGTCAGCGAGATCGAAAGCCTCTCGGATTAAATGAATCGTCGCGGGTTTACTTGGAGACGCCGGCGGCGCGGACAATAGAATGAGTCCCGCCTTTGCCAGCACATCAGCGTTCTGCGCGAGGATGCCAATGGTGTCGAACGATGGCGCTAGTGGATTCACGCCAGCGACTGATACGAAGCCGTGCGACG
>JBARMF010000312.1:0-4904 GCA_049802315.1 Candidatus Udaeobacter sp. | reverse complement strand
AGAACAAGAAAACTATCGAACGCGCCGGCAATCGCGCCCACCGAATTTTGCAAGAACGCAATTTGATCAGCGAGCTCCTTGTTTTTGCCAACAACGGCAACACCGCCCACCAGATCGGAATGCCCGTTTAAATATTTCGTTGCCGAATGCACAACGATATCGAACCCCGATTCAATCGGGCGCTGGATCCATGGAGTAGCAAACGTGTTGTCGCTAACCGAAATCAATTTTCGTTTACGCGCGATCTTCGCGATCGCGTCAAGATCGATCAGTTTGAGCAGCGGATTACTCGGGGTCTCGATCCAAACCATGCGCGTGTTTGGTTTGATCGCGCGCTCGAGATCTTTCGCATCTGTCAAATCGACGTAGGTAAAATCAAGATTCGCGGAGCGCCGGCGCACCCGGTCGAATAACCTGAAGGTCCCGCCGTACAAGTCGTCGCTCGCGACAATATGGGACCCGCTATCGAGCACCTCCAGCACCGTCGCCATCGCTGACAGACCAGATGCGAAGGCGAATCCGCGCGATCCGCTTTCCAGATCGGCGATACATTTTTCGTATGCCAGCCGGGTAGGATTGATTGAGCGCGCGTAATCGTAGCCCTTGTGTTTCCCTGGGCTTTCCTGCACATACGTCGAGGTGGCGTAAATCGGGGTCATCACCGCGCCAGTCGTGGGATCCGGTTGCTGTCCCGCGTGAATAGCGCGCGTCGCGAAACCCTGTTCTTTTTTCATGCAAGATGGTAACGCATGCCTTTGGCTCGCGCTCCAAAATTAGTCGCAAGCGGGACGCATCGCTAAGCTAGACAAACTCGCGTTCCGGCGGTGCAGACGACTTCGGCATGTGAAGCCGGAGATACGAAAGCCAATCGGTGCGCGTAATCAGTCCAAGAAATTTGTTGTCGTCCATCACGATAGCGACTCGGCCGCGATCGAATACGCCAAGCAAGTCTGTGATCTTCGCGTCCGGCGGCAACGTTTCCAACTGGTCCGTCATCGCCTTGCTCACGGGGTCATTAAAACGCGACGGCTCGCGGTGCACTTTTACCAGGAGATCGGATTCATCGATGAGCCCGATCGCGCGGCCGCTCTTATCGACCACCGGAAGCTGCGATACATCTGAGTCGCGCATTCGTTTGAACGCTGTGAGCAATGAGTCCTCTGGCCCTACCGTGATCACTTCGCCAGCTTCGTACCGATGCGAGATCAAATCGCTCAGATCGCCGTGGGGCTGCCGATGAATGAATCCCTGCTCGGCCATCCAAAAATTGTTATACATTTTGGAGAGATACTTGTTGCCGGTATCAGGAACGAGTGTGACAACGCGTTTTGGTCTCGTTTGCTGCCGGCAGTAACGCAGCGCGCCTGCGAGGAGCGTCCCAGTAGACGACCCGCCAAAAATTCCTTCCTTACGCAAAAGCTCGCGCGCTGCCGCAAAACTTTCTTCGTCATCGATCTCAAATGCTTCTGTGACTAACGACATGTCGGCGATTTCCGGGATGAAATCTTCACCGATGCCTTCCACTGCCCAGCTGCCCGATTCAACGAGCTGACCAGTCTTGACATACTCGTACAAAATCGATCCGGTCGGGTCGGCCAGAACCATTTCGATGCCGCGCCGCGGTTTCACGCGATTAAAAAATCGGCCCAGCCCTGTCAGCGTTCCACCAGAGCCGACTCCCACGACGACGGCATCCACGTCATGCCGCATTTGCTCCCAAATCTCCGGACCGGTTGTGCGCTCGTGCGCGTGAGGGTTCGCCGGATTACCAAATTGGTTCACGTAAAAGCTTCCCGGAATTTGTTCGGCAAGCCGCGCAGCGACGTCCTGGTAATACTCGGGATGCCCGCGTGTCACATCAGACCGCGCGATCCGCACTTCGGCGCCGAGCGCTCTCACATGCGATATCTTTTCTTGCGACATCTTGTCGGGAATTACCAGCAAGACGCGATAGCCCTTCGCGCCCGCGACCAACGCGAGACCCAGACCAGTATTGCCTGCTGTCGCCTCAATGACCATGCCGCCCGGCTGCAATTTTCCCTCCGCTTCCGCGGCTTCGATCATCGACAGCGCGATCCGGTCCTTGATCGAGCCACCAGGATTTTGATTTTCAAGTTTGAGAAATAGCCGGCACGGCCCGGTGTCGAACTGCGTTGCTTCCACTAGTGGCGTGTCGCCGATGAGCGAAAGAATTTCGGGCGGTTTATTGTGTGCAATGGCGGGGACTGCGGAACTCTGACTCATAAAGTTTACTCAATCGATGGCTCGCCTTTGTGCGACCATTCCGACTGGCTGTCTGTCAGAAATTGTTGGAGCACGGGAAAGCGAACCTCGCCGTAATTCAATGCGTAGCGGAGATCGCCGCCTTTGTAAATCCAAGTCGTCGGAATCCAACTCAGCGGCAGACCAGCAAGCTGTTTGATCTTATTTTCGCCACGACGCGGACCAGGATCAGCGAGAATTGTTACATTCGGCTGCGCAGCGATCCCGAATTTGTTCAGCATCGCGCGGCCGTCCTGCCCATCATCCCAGATCGAGACGAAATAAAACTTCACCTGTGGATTTTCATTGATCACTTTGGTCCACCCGCCGGTTTTGAGCTCGGCCTGGCAGTTGGAACACCACGGCGCCCAGAGGTGAACGACGGTGGTTTGTGGCGATTTGATTGCTGTTAGAAGCGCTTGTTCTGCCGGGGATTCAGCACGCATGGGAGCGACTGAGAGGAGAACAATCAATACGAGTAATCGGACAATCGACATCTTCTGCTCTAGGATATAGGCGAAACATCCAACGCTCAACGTTGAACGCCTAATGTTTAATACAATCATTCCGAGCGACGGCGGGATCCTTCGACTCCGCTTCGCTGCGCTCGGGATGACATGCTGGGTAGCGCCGCGCATGTCAGTTGACCAGATGCACAAAAACGCCTAATATTGCGTCCCCATTCCGCTTCCGACAGCAGCCGGATACGCGGACATCGGCGATCGATTAGAGCGCCGCTGTACTGAAGAGGAGGCCTACTTACTTTATGATTCAAATGCAGGACGTGATGTCGAAGCCGATGCCGGATTTCCGCGAAGGAAGCATCATCAAGGGACAAATTTTGGAAGTTCGTCCACGCGAAGTGCTCGTTGATGTCGGATACAAGTCCGAGGGTGTCATTCCGCTGAACGAATTTGAGGATCCGGAGTCGCTGCAAGTAGGTGACGAAGTGGATGTTCTCCTGGAGCGACTGGAGAACGAAGAAGGCATGGTAGTGCTCTCGAAGGAGAAAGCAGCTTACCGCCAAAATTGGAACAAGATCGTTCACGTTTTCCAGGGTGACGGCCTGATCAAAGGCAAGGTTAGATCAGTGGTCAAAGGCGGACTGATGGTGAACATCGGCGTCGAAGCATTTTTGCCTGCATCGCAAATCGATGTCGTTCCGCCAAAGGATTTACAGCAGTTCGTCGGCAACACCTACGACTTCAAAATCGTTAAGCTCAATGACGACCGAAAGAACGTTGTGCTCAGTCGGCGCGAGGTGATCGAAAAGGAGCGCAGCGAAAAGCGCCAAAAATTCCTCGAAAACGTGAACCTCGGCGATCGCGTAGTCGGCACGGTGAAAAACATCACGGACTTCGGCGCGTTTATTGATCTCGACGGCATGGATGGTTTACTGCACGTGACCGACATCACTTGGGGTCGACTGGGACATCCCGGCGAGCTGTTGAAAGTCGGGCAGCAGTTGGAAGTCGTTGTGCTCGACATCAACAAGGAAAAGGAGCGCGTCTCGCTCGGACTGAAGCAAACGCAGAAGAACCCGTGGGATCAGATCGAGGAGCGTTTCCCCGCCGGACAGCGCATTAAAGGCAAAATCACGAATCTTGTTCCCTACGGCGCTTTTGTTGAAATCGAGGAGGGCGTCGAAGGCCTGATTCACGTGTCAGAACTTTCGTGGACGAAACGCATCATGCGTCCTTCCGATATCCTCAGCGTTGGCCAGGAAGTCGAAGCCGTTGTCCTGGGAGTGAACAAAGAGGAACAAAAGATTTCGCTCGGCCTGCGCCAGCTCGAGACAAATCCGTGGGATGAGATCGAGAAGAAGTTCACCATCGGCAGGCAGGTCAAAGGCACGATTCGGAACATGACCGCTTACGGCGCGTTCGTGGAACTGGAGGAAGGCATCGACGGAATGATCCATGTCTCTGATTTAAGCTGGACCCGCAAAATCAATCACCCCAGTGAGATGTTTAAGAAAGGCGATGAAGTCGAAGCTGTCGTGATCGACATCGACAAAGTCAATCAACGCATCAGTCTTGGGATTAAGCAGCTGGCCGATGATCCGTGGAAAATGATCGATGAGAAATACAAGATCGGTGACCTCGTCAACGGTAAAGTGACCAAGCTCGCCAGCTTTGGCGCCTTTGTTCAATTGCAGGACGACATTGATGGGCTCGTTCACATTTCCCAATTAAGCGAGGATCACGTCGCCAAAGTTAAAGACATCCTTAAAGTTGGGCAGGAAGTCGAAGCGCGCGTGATTAAGGTGGACAAAGTCGAGCGCCGAATCGGGCTCTCGATCAAGGCGGCGAATTATTCCGAAGAACAACTGCGCAAGGAAGTCGAGTCGTTTGATACGCTTCGCCCTGGCGAAGATATGGTTGGGTTGGAAAAAGCTTTCGCCGCAGCCGAACAGGAAGAATATCGCCCCGGAGAATCCAAGCGTGCCCCAAAGGAGTCGACCGACTCGAACGGCGAATCGAAGAACGAACCGGGCAACAAATAGTTCTGTCCTTTTCGTAGCTGTTCAGCGGTAGTCGGGCAACAAATGCGTGCCCTATGCGGCCTCAGAGTTTGGGCCGCTCCGTTTGTCTATTTAATCGCGTTGCTTGGGACTTGGTTGTTAGCAAACGAGAGCGCCC
>JBARMF010000311.1:0-3233 GCA_049802315.1 Candidatus Udaeobacter sp. | reverse complement strand
TGAACGACGTTGCTATGTCCATAAATTCCTCCGACACTAAAATTTGTTGAACCGGTAAGGACTGCCTGCGCGACGCCATCCTTGGTTAGCACGATGGTCTTGTTATGTGAAAGCGTCAGCCCCTGCGCGTTGCGTGGATAACAAATGTTCCCGAGACCAAATTTCTGGATGGCGGCCTCATTGGCGACTTTTTGTTCATCATTTTTCGCGTGATAGAGAACCTGCACATCAGCGCCGCGGTCTCGAGCAGCACCGAGCGCTGGGAGCACCTTGTCATCCGTGAATTCGTAAGCACCCACACGCAATCCCCAACCCGGACCAACAGCACGCCCGATGAAGTCGGCAATTGATTCAGCTGCGCCACGCGAAAGCCACGTGAACGTCGCCGGTCCTATTTGGTCGGGCCGCTTATCGCCAAATAAGCGGGTGTATTCCTGAGACGCCGCGGCGCCGCGGTTGAAATGCACATGATGCGTTCTGCCAAGTTCACTCTCGGTGGTGATATCAACCGCTACATTTTCTGACTGGATCGGACTCGCCGGGGTGCCCCTCAGAGCAAACACTTCGTACGTGTAATCGTGCTCCGGTTTCGCAGAAAAATCCGACCACGTGAATCCCTGTATCGGATGTTGCCGCGTTGAATAAAGAAATCCAGGAGGTGGAGACGGCTCTACGCTGGCGAAGGTTTTATATCCTGACAGCCAGTATTTTTCCCCTTCGGTATGATCCTCTCGGCGCAAGGCAAATCCGAGCAAGCCCGGGCACTTTGTCTCCGGTAGATCGATGCCGAGAAGCACGACATGCGTGCCCGCAATCGCCTGAACGGTCAGATCTCCTTTTTGCTCCTTATTCCGCATTGCGTTCGCCTATTTTACGAAGCTACACTCGTTACCACCTGCCACCCGTGCTGCCTCAACGTCTCTTATTATGTTCGCCGGAAAGAAAAACTGCGATCTTTTTTGCAACGACGGTCGGGCAAGTCGGAGCGCGCTGGCGTTTGCGCGATTTGTGCGACAGTTATGGATTCTTGGAGCCGCTCCCCGCGGCTACGCGGTTTACGTGCCAGCTTGATGATCCCTTCGGCGGGCAGAGGACTGCCCGCCCTACCAATGCGTAGTGTGGGTAGGGCGCGTCACTCCGTGCGCGCCGTTCACAGCTAGCGTGCGCTCCCCGAAAGGTGCGCTAGATTGGACCGGTGTTCGTGAATGCATTTCGCGACCGAATTCTGGTTGAGCCGGTTGTGCTTTCAGCGCGCGCTCGGAAGCATCTACCTTATCGCGTTTCTGATCGCGGCTAATCAGTTTATTCCGTTGCTTGGCGCGCGCGGCCTGCAACCGGTGCGCCTTTTTGTGCGCCACGTTCCGTTTCGCCGCGCACCGAGTTTGTTCTGCATCAATTGTTCGGACCAGTTCATCACTGCAACGATTTGGTGCGGTGTCGCGTTATCGATTTTTACCATCAGCGGTTTCTCAGAATCGTTCGGGCTCGGCGTGTCGATGCTCACCTGGGCGTTGCTCTGGATCATCTACCTCTCACTCCTGAATGTGGGTCAGACGTTTTACGGATTTGGCTGGGAGACGATGCTGGCCGAAACGGGTTTCCTGGCAATTTTTCTCGGCTCCTCAGACACGTGCCCGCCGGTCATCGTGATGTGGCTGATCGTGTGGGTGCTTTTCCGCACAATGTTCGGCGCCGGCATGATCAAAGTGCGCGCCGACCCCTGCTGGCGCGATCTCACCTGCCTTTTTTATCATTACGAAACGCAGCCGCTGCCGAACCCGCTGAGCTGGTATTTGCATCATGCGCCGCGCTGGTTCCACAAAGCCGGCGTGTTATTCAATCACTTCACTGAGCTCATCGTGCCGTGGTTCTATTTTATGCCGGCGCCGCTTTGCTACTGGGCCGGCGCAATTACCATCCTGTTTCAAATTACGTTGATCCTGAGCGGCAATCTTTCGTGGCTCAACTACATCACCATTGTGCTTTGCATTCCGTGTTTCGACGACCGCTTCCTCTCGCGCTTGCTCTCGATCCCCCACTCTGTGCCCGATTACCTAAGCGTGCCGCACACAATCGCGGTCGGCTTCGGTACTGCGATAGTGCTCGCGCTTAGTTGGCGACCTGCCCGGAATTTGTTTTCGCGCCGACAACTCATGAACGCCAGTTTCGAGCCATTGCATCTGGTCAACACCTACGGAGCATTCGGCGCCGTGACGCGTGAGCGGCTCGAAGTCGTGATTAAAGGGACTGACGCGGAATTTGCTGATGCTTCAGCAGAATGGCGCGAGTACGAGTTCAAGGGAAAACCCGGCGACGTGAACCGTCGTCCCTGCATCGTCTCGCCATATCATTGGAAGCTCGACTGGCAGATCTGGTTCGCTGCCATGTCACCGCATGACTTGCACCCGTGGTTCCTCGCACTTGTCCAGCGCCTGCTCGAAAACGAAAAGCGAATTCTTCAGCTGTTTGCGCACAACCCGTTCCCGGACGCGCCGCCAAAGTTTATCCGAGCAGATTGGTATCGTTACCGTTTCACGAATCCAGGTGAACGCGGCTGGTGGACGCGCACGTTTGTAGCCGAATACCTGCCTGCGATTACTCTGCGTGACGCGCCAAGACACGAGGAGAACAGGCATTTCACAGGCTTATGAATTTAATTGTGAAAACAGGAAGGGCAGGAAAGGGAAAGGGACAGAGACAAGCAATCCGGAAGCCATGAGGGCACGAAAGCAAAGCAATTCCGAACGACAGTTCCTGGTTTTCTGGATTCCAGATTCTCTTGTGACTTTTCCTGCATTCCTGTTTTTCCTGATTCATTTCTCTTCTGTCGCAGAAATGCATCAGGTTTAACCGAGGCAATCAATTCCATCGCGGGTCGGGCAGACCGCCTTTTAGGTGGAATCGGGCAACCTCCATCTGGCCGCGAATTCCTGGAATCAGCATGAGCAGTCCTGTGTCTGCATCCTCAAAGTAAAAGAACAACATAACACGCCCGTCCGCCTGCGCGTTGCCGTGCACGAAGCGGTGTCCTCGTAAATACGATACGAGCGTGTTCTCAATCTCCACGCGACGTCCCATTGCTTTGGAGACAACGATGTTCAGTACTGCCACCAGATGCGGCATCTGTTCCGGTTCCGAAGCTCGCACAAACGCCACGTCGCCCGCGAACTCCTCGAGAAAATAATTGACGGCCAGTTCGTACTCTGTCGGATGCAGCATCCGCTCGCGCAGCA
>JBARMF010000310.1:0-2381 GCA_049802315.1 Candidatus Udaeobacter sp. | reverse complement strand
GTTAATGAAACGCTAGAAGTGTTTGCTGGATCGGCGCCTGCTAAAGGAATGCGCCGACTGCGTTTGCGGCTGCCAAAACCGGCCATGCTGAGATTGCCACGATGATGGCGAAGAGCAGCGCTTCAATAGTAAACTCCATCGTCCGTTCGCCGGCGAGATAAGACCGGTTAAGTTCGCGAAACGATCGGCGTTTCCTCATCGCCGATCTTTCCGCACGCGTTTGTCTGGTAACTGTTCGCTTCACTGTGATGGCAGTCATAACTGAACGCTTAGTTAAAGCAGAAGTGCGGCGCGTCAGGTTACGAATTGTTAAAACGCGGCGACGACTTGGAAACACGCGGGACGGATCGATTGAAGAATTGAAGTGTTGGATCGGTCGTTGTAGGGCGTTCGTGTCAAACGCTGCGGCGTCTCACAGAATGGAGCCAGCGGACGCTTAGCGACATAGATGGGCGGGCCGGAGGCGGAGCGAGTGGGAACGCGTGAGTCAAACGCCCTACAATTCTAATTGCTCACCAAAGGCTGCTTCGGCCGAGTGGAATCGATGGCCGGAGCTACTGCGTCTGCGTTCGAGGAGGGCGAGTGGTAATTAACCAACGAGATCATGCCATCATCTCCTTCGACTAGCGCCGTGCAGCTTTCCACCCAGTCACCGCAGTTGTAATAAGCGACTCTGCCGAATTCGCGGATCGCTGCGCTGTGGATGTGGCCGCACAACACGGCGTCCACGTGGTAACGCTCCGCATAATGAGCCACAGCGGCTTCGAATTTACCGATGAAACTGACGGCATCCTTCACCGTTCGCTTGGCATAGGCGCTGAGTGACCAGTAGCCCAGACCGAAATGCCGCCGGACAAAGTTAATCAGCGGATTGAGCGAAAGGAGAAATTGGTAGCTAACATCGCCCGCGAACGCGAGCCACTTCATTCGTCCGCTGCCGGACACCACCACGTCGAGTTCGTGACCGTGAATAATCAATATTCGCTCGCCTGACCCGGTCACATGGATTGCGTTCTCCTTGATCTCGATATTTCCATAGGAACCACAGAAGCTTGTCACCAGTTCGTCATGATTTCCCGGGATATAAATTACGCGGGTGCCCTTGCGGGCTTTGCGCAGGATTTTTTGGATCACGTCGTTGTGTTGTTGTGGCCAGTAGATTGCGCGCCGCAGCGACCAGATATCGATCAGGTCGCCCACGATGTACAGCGTATCGAAATCGGTCTCGCGCAGAAAATCCAGCAGCGCAGTGGCGTTGCAGCCGCGCGTGCCCAGGTGCGTGTCGGAAATCCACGCGGCGCGATAGCGTTTCGGTCCTGAAACTTCCTGCCGCGATCCGCCAAACGAGAAACGCTGTTGCTGCGCGTTGACGGCTGGGGCTGAATCGCGTCTGGGAAGAGTCAACGCCTGCATGCGTGATCAGGTGCAAACGTACGAATCCGCAGACGAATCCGCAAAAGAATTAGCGTTACATTTGTGTGGCGAAACAACCTCGGGAGTTCGGCCCGCACGGAGTGCGCCGCCTTACCGTCCGCGTCAGAAGGGTAGGGCGGGCAGTCCTCTACCCGACGCAATTTCGAGTTGGAATGAATGATCGATTGCAAAAATGAGCGGGCGCCCCGGAAAAACTATCCAGAGCGCCCGACTCTGCCTTTGGTGCCTTTACCTAACCTTCCGAAGATGTTCGCGTAAGTTGTGTCGGTTGAAGTTGCGTCCTCACCGTTGCACAGCGCGGTGACAACCAGATGGCGATTGCGAAAAAACGCGGTGACATGTTATTGCCAACGTTGCGAATTCATCGCGAGCACGCGAGCTCACTTGCGAGGACCCGTTTACGCCTCAATGATATAGCCGAGTGAAAAGACTTACCGCGGCGGTCACCATTGTAGTCGCGCTTGCTGTTGCCGGATGCGGCCTTCTCGGATCGGGTGAGGCTGTTAAACAAGACTCTGGCCGAACCGTCTATCGAGCCGCGGGAGCTCCTCCGGACCTCCCGGACATCGCGCCCGTACAACAAGAGGTGGCTGGAGAAAAGCGGTCACGCGTGCCCTAAGCTCTCTCCGCTGAAAAAGACTCGGCTGTCACAGAAACGTAACACTAATTCCATTGCTGGTTTCGCGGCTGTTTCGCATCGTCGCCGGTGTGGAAACCACCGCGCAAGAGCTGTCGATTCCAGCCAAAAAAAGCGCAACTGGACACCGACGGCGAATCGCGGAATCAGCCATTAGAGCTTTCTTTGGCAGCAATGCACTCGTTGCCATCATCGTACTGACGTTGATTACGATTTTCCTCTTTCGTGAGGGATCTGGCTTTTTCTGGCAAAATCTGGCGAATTTGCGCCTGTATCGGCAGGCAGGCCTCGAATACGTGGACATCATTCG
>JBARMF010000309.1:0-3703 GCA_049802315.1 Candidatus Udaeobacter sp. | reverse complement strand
CGACGAGAAGCAAAGAGGTCGCGAGCTTTCGCACCCGATTGTTCACCGCAATCATGGTTATTGTAGCAACGCTGACTGCGCTCGGGTTTTATCTGGCACAGCGCAGAGTCACCGCCGACGCGGAGCGGAACCTGCAGCAGACATTTCAGACCGAGCTTTCTTCGATGCACAAAATCGAGGAACTGCGCCACGCCTCGCTCGCCGACCGCTGCATCACACTCGTAGCGAAACCGCGTATCCACGCTGCGATCGAGGACAACGCAATCGATCTTCTGTATCCCACCGCAAAGGACGAGTTGCGCGATCTGATGGAAGGCGAGGAACCGCCTCCGGAACAGGCAGCACAATCGCTTCACGCGAGATTTTATCGCTTTCTCGACGACACCGGCGCAGTCATCAAGCCGCCCAATCCTTCGGATGTAGGAGAACTCGACGCAGCGACAGAAGCTCAACTTTCGCTCAAAAAATTGCCCGACACGCAACAGATCGGATATATCCAGTCCGCTGGCAATATTCATGAAGTAATAGCTGTGCCGATCTTCTCCACCGAGACTGGGGAGCTGGTATCGGCGCTCGTGATCGGGTTCAAGCCACTCGAACTCGAAAACAAAACCACCGGAATGCAAAGTGGCGTCTGGGTAGATGGCCACTTGCATCTGCCGGCGCTTGCGCCCTCCGCGCAAAGCTCACTCAACCAGAAGATAACACCTGTCCTGGCCAATTCTGACTCAGAGCAAAACTATTTTCGTGTGGAAGTGGCTGGTGCGCCTCAGCTGTTGTTTCATAAGCGGGTCAATCCGGGGTCGCTGTTTCCACCCGCGTACGAAATTTTTTTGTATCCTCTCGCCTCGTGGACGGCACAACTGAATCGTCTGCGCTGGCAAATTGGAGGCGCCGGCGCGCTTCTATTGTTAGGCGGATTCGTCGCAAGTCATTTCGTGGCGCGCAGCATGTCCGCGCCCGTGAAGCAACTGGCGCTCGATTCGGAAGAAAATCGCGCAGAACGAGAACGCGCCGAGGCCGCGCTGGCATCCACCGCCGAGGAACTGGAGCGATCCACCAGATATTCAGCCGACGCCTCACATCAGCTGAAGAGCCCAATGACGATCCTTCGGATCGGTCTCGAATCACTGCTGGCACGCGAAGGATTTAAGCCGGAAGTCTACGAGGAGTTATCCACTCTGCTTCATCAAACGCGTCGGTTAACCGGCGTTATTGAGGATTTGCTTTTGCTGTCGCAGATGGATGCAGGCCACCTGCAAATCGCATCGTCGCCCGTGAATCTTAGTGAGTTGGTTGATGAATGGCTGGATGATCTTGGCGCGTTGCCTGAATCGCCGGACGTGAAGATTGAAAAGGAATTTCCGCGCGGACTTTTTGTGGCTGGCGAGAAACGCTACACGTCGCTCATCGTGCAAAATCTTCTGGAAAACGCGCGGAAGTACAATCGTGCGGGCGGACGAATTAGGGTTAGCGCGCAAGGCAATGGCAGAAACGTTGTGCTCACGATCGGAAACACTGGCCGTACGATTCCGCCGGGCGAAAATATCTTCGAACGATTCCATCACAGCTCTAGTCCATCGGCCGCATCGGGTCACGGGATCGGCCTCAATCTGGCGCGCCAACTGACGCGATTGCATGGCGGTGAACTCCGCCTGGTGCGTTCGGAAAAGGATTGGACGGAATTCGAAGTGCGCTTTTCCGCCGCAAACGGCGTTAATGCTGTTACATGAAGGCGCAGATCTTCAGCCTGTGCATTTTTGCGTGCACAGCGTGCGCTTTCGACATCGATGATACTCTCGACCGGCTCGATAGCACACTGACGATCTCCGGGTTTCAGAATAATTTTCGCGCGCGATTGAGCGGCACAGTCGATCTGGAATTTTATAATTTCCAACAGCCCGCGCCCGGGCTCATTAATTCAAAAACCGACAATCTGTTTAATCCGCGTCTCACGCTGTTTCTAGACGCCCAAGCGGGCTCGCAAGTGTATTTCTTCGCGCAAGCGCGACTGGATCGGGGGTTCGATCCGAGCGATAACGGCGCCGAGGTTCGCTTGGACGAGTATGCGCTTCGAATCACCCCATGGCAGGACGGACGTTTTACATTGCAAGTCGGCAAATTCGCGACCGTCGTCGGCAATTGGGTCCCCCGACATTTACCGTGGGACAATCCGTTTATTAGCGCGCCGTTGGTTTATGAAAATGTGACTGCCATTCAGGACAAGTACGCCCCCTACTCACCTCCTTATTTCATCTATGCACCTTACTTCCAGGGAAAGTACGCGTTCAATCCAGTGATCTGGGGACCGGATTACGCCAGCGGGATTTCTGTTTCCGGCCAATTGGGTCGCTTTGATTACGCAGTCGAAATGAAGAATGCGTCACTCTCCTCGCGTCCCGAATCCTGGTATATTAGCCAGAATGGCTTTGAGAATCCGACTTTTAGCAGCCGAATCGGATTCCGGCCTAACGAAGCTTGGAATTTAGGTTTCTCGGGCAGCGAGGGCCCATATTTTCGGCGTGAAGCGGAATCGTCGTTGCCGCCGGGTCGAGACATCAGCGACTATCGAGAGTTCGTCCTGGGACAAGATATCAGCTTCGCATCGCATCACCTGCAACTGTGGGCCGAGTTTTACGAAGCGCGTTTTGAAGTCCCGAACGTCGGGGACGCGGATACATTTGCTTATTACGTCGAAGCGAAATACAAATTTACGCCGCAACTGTTTGGCGCTGTTCGTTGGAACCAGCAACTATTCAACACAATCAATAATGGCTTCGGCGCTAAAGAACACTGGAGTCCAGACCTTGGCAGAATCGATGTCGCCGCTACCTATCGTCTCACCACGCACGCGCAGGTAAAGTTGCAATACAGTTTCCAGCATGAAACAACTTCTCCCGGCGAGGACAACCATTTGCTAGCTGCGCAGTTTACCGTCCGTTTCTAATGATCCAATGTTGCCGATAAACTTGTGAAAATTCTGATCGTTGAAGATGACCTTCCGGTGGCGCGGCAAATCGCCGCAGCACTGACCGAGGACGGTCATGATCCAAAAACCGTTCACAGTGGAGAAGACGCATTGGAGACAGTTGGCAAGGGGTCTTTTGATCTGATCGTGCTCGATGTTCGCCTCCCTGGTATCGATGGTTTCGAATTGTTAGGGCGCCTGCGCGAGCAACATCTTGCCAGTCGTGTGCTGTTGCTGACAGGGCGCAGTGCCGTCGAAGATCGAGTAACCGGCTTGCAACTCGGGGCCGATGATTATCTGCCGAAGCCATTTGCCATGCGTGAACTCGTCGCACGCGTCCGCGCGCTCGGCCGCAGGTATCCGGAGGAACCAGTAATCTGTTTGCGCGTCGGCGACGTCACGCTCGATCTATCCACGCACGACGTTCATCGAAATGCGCAGCGGATCGAGCTTTCTCCACGCGAGTTGATGTTGTTGAAAGTGCTAATGCGGGAACCGGGCCGTGTCTTCACGCGCACGGAGCTGTGTGAACGCGTGTGGGAACACGCGCACGAATACGATACCAAGCTGGTTGAAGTGTTCATAGGCCGGCTTAGGAAAAAGCTCGGTGAACCTCCGCTGATTCAGACCATTCGCCACGTTGGCTACACCATCGGCCGCCCCGAGGGCAAAATTCCTGTTCGCCGTGGGACGAACTCGCAACGGCGAGGCTGACTGTCGCAGCGCAGATCTTGG
>JBARMF010000308.1:0-3413 GCA_049802315.1 Candidatus Udaeobacter sp. | reverse complement strand
AGCTCAAATCAAGCAAACGAACAGCTCGATCGCGGAAATCGAGCAGCACTTAAAAGAAAAGGAGGCCGAGCTAACCGAGCTATCCGTTCTGGCCGGAGAGATCCATAAGAAGCGGAGCGATCGAGTGACGCGATTGCAACAATTGCAACTCGCGCTCTCGAAAGCCGAAAGCCGGATCTCGGCGCTCGAAGAGGAACTCACGGGAACCAAAGCGCGCCGTGAGTTGACTCACGCACAAACTGAACAACTTCTAAAAGAGATCGAAGCGTTAGCTGAAGCGCGCGAAGAACTCGTCGGGCAAATCGGTATCTCGCTGAAAGCCGCTGGTCGTCAACCGCTCGATGTCGAGACCAGCATTCGCGAAAAGGAGAAACTGCTCGCCCAAGCAGAACAGGATCTTGCCACGCTCCATCGCACACTTGCCGAAAAGCGATCACGCCTGGACGTGTTGCGTCAGCTGAATGAAGAGGGCGAAGGCCTCGCCGAAGGTTCGCAAGCTCTGCTCAAGGGCGTTAACGGTTCCGAAGAATTCCGGGACGCGATTGCCGGTTCGCTGGTTGCGCAACTGGATGTTGATCCAAAATTCATCCAGGCGATCGAGGCCGCCCTGGGCCGTAATCTGCATGCCATTGTTTTAAAAGATTCGAGAGTTGTTTCCGAAATAGTTGGCCGCCTAAAGAAAAAAAAGCTGGGATACGCCGCACTGCTTGTCCCCAAACTGACGGCGACCGCGCCGCAAACATCGGAAAAGGTTCTGCCATCGGAGGCGATCGCGTGGGCCACTGACAAGGTGCGTGCACCGAAACCGCTGGAAGCACTTGTCACGCGATTGCTCGGCGACGTCATCATTTTTCCGGAACTCGAACAGGCGCTTGAATGCAAAAAACTAGAGCCCGCTCTGGCGATGGCCACGCTCGCCGGCGAATATATCTCCCGAGAGGGAATCGTTTTCACGGGAGGTAGCGAAGTCCGCGCGGCCTCTTTGCTCGAGCGCAAAGCACAGATCGCCGATTTGGCAAAAGAAGAAGCGGCTCTGGCGAAGGAGTATGATTCAGTCTCCGCCAGGCGGGACGACTCGAAAACCGCTCTTGAAATCGCTTCGCGGCTTCAGCGCGAACTGAGCGAGGCCGAACGCAAAATCGATACGTTGCAATCGGAAAAAACCGCTTTGGAGCGCCAGGTTGCGGCGGCCGACGAACGGCTCGCGCACGTGGAGCGGGATCTTCAATCCGGGCGCGATCAATTGTCCAATCATAAAACTGAGTTATCCGCCTTCGCAGCCGCGCAGAAAAAGACCGTGCTGCGCGAGGAAGAGCTAACCGCGAGAACCAATGAACTGCGATTGAGCGCCGCAACCGAGCGACAGCGGCATGAAAATTTGATCGCGCAACGCGAACCAATGAGCGCGCGTGATGCCGAGCTGGCCGAGTTGATCACAGTCCGGAATGCGGACATCACGATGTACGAACGGAAATTAGCTACGCAGGCGGAGGAGTCGCATGAATCTGAAACCGTAATCAAAACTCAAACAGAGCAGCGTGACGAGGCACAAGCGAACAGCGCGAAAATTGCCGGCCAGCGCGCCACTCGGCTTGCCGCGATTTCCGATCGGGAAAGCGAGCTGCGCCGTGTGCGAGACTCGTTAGGCGAGTTACAGGACCGACGCGCACAGGGGCAAGTCCGGGAATCGCAATTCCAAATGAAGATCGACAATCTCCTCGGGCACATTTCCCGCAGCTACCAGATCGATCTCCGCAGATTTGCGGTCGACGAGGTATTATTTGAAAAGACTTCGCGCGCGCTATTGAAAAGGCGCGCCGGTACTCAAGATCCGGGGAGCGCACGCGCCCCACGCGCTATCGTCGGCGCCCTCGCCGACGAGGAGACCCTAAACGATGATCAAGAGAAACCCTCGGATGAGGGCCTGCCTGCACAGGATTTCGGCGAGGGCGCCGAAATCAACACTCGAGGCCGCGTGCGCTCCCCAGAAATCGATCTGGAACAGGTTATCGCTGATCTTAGAGCACAGCTGGACAACATGGGACCAGTGAACCTCGAGGCGGTGCATGAGTACGACGAACTCGAGGAACGTTACAAGTTCCTTGAAGTGCAGAACACCGATCTTACGAATTCCCAGCGCGAATTGCTAGACGTGATCGCGCGCATCAATTCCACAACACGAAAACTATTTGCCGAAACTTTTGAGCAAGTCCGGACGAATTTTCGGGAAATGTTTGGCGAGCTATTCCGTGGCGGGCGCGCGGATTTGACACTACTGGACGAGAACGACCCGCTGAACTGCGGCATCGAAATCACGGCCAAGCCGCCGGGGAAACAATTGCAAAGCGTGTCGCTGTTGAGTGGTGGCGAACGCGCAATGACGGCGGTCTCGCTGCTGTTTGCGATTTACATGGTGCGCCCAAGTCCGTTCTGCATTCTTGATGAAGTGGATGCGGCACTAGATGAAAACAACATTAACTGTTTTATCCGCGTCCTCGACCGGTTCGTGCAGCAGAGCCAGTTCATCATCATCACGCACAACAAACGAACAATCGCCAAAGCTGATGTGCTCTATGGCGTAACGATGGAGGAGCGCGGGGTGAGCAAATTGGTCGGCGTCAAGCTGACTAGTCCAGCCCAACCTGTCACTGAAGCAGCTTCAAACGGCGGGGCGGAAGTACCGACACAGCGGCGCCTAGCGTTCGCCGCGCGTTAGTAGCACAGGCATCTTGCCTGTGTGGCAGGCGGGCGTCTCGCCTGCCAAGAGATATTCCTGTTTCAGTTCAGCAGACTGGAAGCCCACTGGCCACACAGGCAAGATGCGCAAGATGCCTGTGCTACAAAATTTCTTTGCGCGCAGTTGCCGATCTTGGCTAAAATGACGCGATGCTTCAGACGGCGCAGCGGACCGCGAAATCGAAAAAGAAAAAGAGCGCGCCCGCTTCGGTGGCCGAAAGTGCTGCGGACAAGGCTGCGCCTCCCCACGAGCGTTTTCTGGAAGCGTTCCGCTGGATGCTGCTGGCACGCACGCTCGAGGAAAAGCTCGTTAGTCTTTACCGCGGCGGTCAGATTACGGGCGGCGTTTACATCGGTAAGGGCCAGGAAGCAGTCAGCGTCGCCTGTGGTTTGTTTTTAGAAAAAGGCGACATTTTTGCGCCGTTGATTCGCGACCAGGCCGGGCGATCTGCGTTTGGCGAACCGCTAGTCGACGTCACGCGCACGTATCTCGGCTCGCGCCTCGGCCCGATGCGCGGGCGGGACGGCAATATTCATCGAGGGCATCCGCGCGATAACGAACTGGCGATGATCAGTCATCTCGGCGCAATGGTTTCAGTTACCGTCGGCACATTGATGGCGAAGCGATTTCGAGGTGAGAAAGATTTTGTCGGCCTCACGTGCATCGGCGAAGGGGG
>JBARMF010000307.1:0-1568 GCA_049802315.1 Candidatus Udaeobacter sp. | reverse complement strand
GGAGACAGAGCTCGGATTATTTCTCGATCTGCTCGTGCACAAACATCGCACGATCGACATCGCGCGATTGATCGAGATGTACACGGTCGAGCCGTCGCACTTATTGAAGATTGACGCCGGCACACTGGCGGGCGGCGCGCGCGCTGATGTGACGCTGATCGATCCCGATCTGGAGTGGACAGTTAAACGCGATCAATTTCAGTCAGCGTCGCGTAATTCGCCGTTCGACCGCTGGAAACCAAAAGGCCGCGCGGTGCGGACGATTGTTGCAGGGAGAACGGTTTGGAAACTGTAGGGCGTTTCTGTGAAACGCCGCGGCACATTGGCGTCTGACACAGACGCCCTACAACATTTGTCGAATTACCCCGCGGCGAAACCGCCGTGGATGTAACTCTCCAGATGTGCAATGGCGGCTTGCTGGCAGGAAATCACATGTTTTACAAGGTCCCCGATCGAGATCACTCCGACCACCTTGTCATCATCGAGCACCGGCAAATGGCGAATGTGGTGGTCTGTCATTAGTCGCAAACATGTTTCGACTCCCTCGCGCCGATGCGTTGTGAACACATTCGTCGACATGATTTCTGCGACTTTGGTTTCACGTGAACGCTTGCCGCGGAGCATGATTTTGCGCGTGTAATCGCGCTCGGAAATGACTCCCACCAAACGCTGGCCGTCCATTACCAGTAAAGCGCCGACGTTTTTCGCATCCATCAATTGGACCGCTTCGAACACCGTCGCGTCGGGTGAAACGGAGTAAATCTCCCTGCTTTTCTGATTCAGAACTGCGCCGATCGTGCCGCTAACGTCCATATCACTCAATCACGAAGACTTAAAACTCCAACATAGGGCAATCCACGGAAGAGAGGCAAAACAATTCTCACGGTCGAGATTTTGAGCGCCAACGGCGCGAGACTCAACACCAGCCTGCGGCAACGCCCCAGGATAATTAATTCGCAAAACAATCATCAGCGCTGAAAGCGCGATCCACGTCCTTCAATATGGTCAAAACCGTTTCCGACGCGCGATCGCTCTATTTTTCTGGCACGCGATTGAATCGCGCCTTCAGCGCTTGGCTTTCGCGAAAATCAATTCCCTGGGGCGATGCCCCAGGCTAATATGAGGACGCGCCTTTGGCGCTACGCGGCGCAGATTAGCGCACTGCAGTCGCATATCTCCGGGGCGCCAGTTTCGGCGGCCGCTTCCCGTTCACAATCGCGCCTGCCATCGGCAAGTATGAAAGTTCCTGAAGATCCGCGGCGCAACGCAGCATCAATCCGCCGCGGCTCATGTCGCCGCGGCCGACAAAGTCCGCCGGAAACCGCAGTCGCTGACCAAAGTTTGCCAACAGCACCTCCATGTATTTGCCAGTGGCGATGCTACCGAGGAGAATCACTTCGCTTTGGTCCGACAGTTCCTTTGCCAAACCCCGGGCATCACGCTCGATTGGCATCCGGTAACGCGGCTCGTCCTCATCGATATCTACCTCCGCAAATTCACGCAAATCATCGAGACGAATTCGCGTTTGCGCATCGATCAATCCACGTGTGGGCGTGATCACAAGCACA
>JBARMF010000306.1:0-7197 GCA_049802315.1 Candidatus Udaeobacter sp. | reverse complement strand
CCCTTTCTACCTGAATCGGGGAAAACGTGTCAACACTATTTTGGCGGATTTCAAACCACAGATTTTCTCGCATTACGCGAATCGCGACCAGAAATCCCGAAAAAGCATTAATGCTTGAACTGCGGTTTGCGCCGTTTTCAGAGCATGGGGAGGGACAAACCGCCGCATGCAGCGGACGCTAGTATCCAGGGTGTAGCGCGTTGCCCTCAACGCGATGACAAAATCACAATACTGCTTGTGGCTGGCTGATCGCTACGGTCTTGGCAGAGGCGTTGGACGCGGTCTTGGCGAGGCTGCAGGCCTTGGTGTAGGCGTTGGTCTTGGCGTTGGAGTAACCGTAACGCTACCTGAAGGCGTTGCCGTGGCTGTCGCCGTTGCCGTAGCTGTAGCCGTAGCCGTAGCCGTTGCCGTTGCCGTTGCCGTTGCTGTAGCTGTAGCTGTAGCTGTGGAAGTGGCAGTCGCGGTAGCTGTAGGCGTCAAGACAGGCGTCGACGAAACCGTGGGCGTCGCACTCGGTGAGGGACTTGCAGTAGACGTGGACGTTGCCGTCGGCGTCGGCGTCGGTGATCCCGCTGGGCCGCACGCTGAAGGCGTAGCCGTTGCTGTTGGCGTAGGACTCGGCGTCGCGGTTGGTGACGGCATGCCTACAGCGGCCGCGATGTCGACCCTGCCCCAGCCATATACGTTGTTTGGCGGTCCCGCCGATCCGCACTGGGTGGAAGAGATAAAAACGGCGGCATTATCCAGGGCATCGCGACTCGCGGTAATCTGGTGCCGTAAACTTGGAAGAGCCGACCACAGCAACGCCATTGCCCCGGAGATGTGCGGAGTCGCCATCGACGTGCCGCTGGCAGTCGTATACGCATTGTCGGCGGTGTTGGTGGCCGAGCGCGTGCCTGTCCCAGGGGCAGCGATATCGGGCTTGATGCGGCCGCTTCCATCGACCGTGACCGGGCCGCGGCTGCTAAAGCTGGCAATTGTGTCGGTGCCGGTAGTCAATGCGCCAACCGTATAAGAGGCCGCATAGAACGAGGGTGGATCTGTCACAGTGGAACAGGCAGAGCCTGAGTTACCCGCTGCGACTACCATCATAATGCCAGCAGCAGCCTGGGCTTCGACAGCAGCTTGCAACGTGTTCGCCGAGCAGCCTTCTGAAGCAGGACAACCCCAAGAGTTAATGGTAATGTTAGGTGCCTTGGTCGGATCGCCTTCGGCTGGCGTGCAGTTGATCGGATAGGGCGCCAGGAAGAACTCCATGCACTCCATATACCTGGCGGGCGTCCCGTTACCCTGGTCCATGTTCCGGCAACCGATCCACTTTGCGCCGGGCGCCATCCCGATCTGATTACCCATGCCATCATCGCCGATCGCTGTGCCCGTGGTGTGAGTGCCGTGGAAGAAATCATCGCAAGGAAAGGACGAATCGTTACCGCAAGGATTGCCGCTGCTGTTATGGATGGAATCATGCCAATTGTAATTGTGATTGGCCGTAGTTCCATCCCAGCCGCGATAGTGAGGCTTAAGTGCGTTGTGCGTCCAGCGCTGGCCGGTATCGGCGCTCGCAATAACAATGTTTTGCCCGGTAAAGCCCAGCGCCCATACCTGCGGTGCGTGGGTGTAAGTGATTCCTGGCTCGATTGTGGCCGGGACGTGAGGTTGCGATATTTCCACAGGTCCAGGTTGAGGAAGGTCGTTATGGATGAGCGGATTGCCTTCCACTCGCGCTACCTCGGGTCGAGCCGCTAACGTTTCGGCTAACTCACGAGTTCCTTTGACCAGAATTGAGTTAACGATGTAAAAGGAGCGGTGTTCGATGGCGCGATCGCGCAGCCATTGCAGAATTGAGTCTTGCGTTGTTTGGGCCTTGCTCTGGAGAGTTTGATATACGAATCGCCCCTTTTCAGCCTTGGTCGGGAGAGTATCGGCAGCGCTAAGGTCGGCCTGGTCAGCAAGCACAACGAAAAATTCGGCTTCCTGGCCGTTAGCGGTGTGTTCCATAACCCATGGCGCGATCTTGTTTGCCGCAGGGAATCCGGTCCATGAGGTATGGGTTTGGACTGCTGGCGTCCGTGGTTGTGCTGATGCTTTGCCCAGCGCAAACAGCACAATCGTCACTGCCGCGAACCAAAGCAGGACGCCGGACAAAACCCGGAGTTTGAAGAACCCGCCTTCGCGGAGATTACGGCGGACAGAATGAAACGCAGATTTCTTTTTCATTGGATAATAATGGTTGTGGTTGAAACGGTCCGAGGCGTAACGACACGAGTTCGCTTCCTGCCCTGATATTAACTTCCCCCGATTCTAAGAATGGAACGCCCTTCTAGCTGGATCGCTGAAAACAGTCAACACTATTTTGAAACTCTGACCACGAATCCCCTTTTGCTCGCAGTTCAAGTGGAGGCGGCCGTGCCATCACCTAAAGGAATGGCGGCGCGGCATTCGGGTCGCCACTCTCCTACTACAACCGGCTTACCGAGCCGGTCGCCGTTCATCAGAAATTTTCCGTCGAGGGCAATTCTAGGGCCTGGGCAGAGGCGTGGGACGTGGCCTCGGTGATGGGCCCACTCTCGGTGTTGGCGTTGGGCGCGGCGTGGCCGTTGCCGATGCTGTGGCAGTGGCGGTCGCGGTTGCAGTCGCCGTGGGGGTTGGCGTCGGTGTACCACCTCCTCCTCCCACCGCAGCAAAGATGTCGACTCGCCCCCAACCATAGACGTTGTTCGGAGGACCCGCATCGCCGCATAGAGTCGAAGCAATGTGGACAGCCGAGTTGTCCAAGGCATCGCGACTCGCGGTAATCTGATGCCTCATGCTTGGCAGCGCGCACCACAACAGGGCCATGGCCCCGGAGATGTGCGGAGTGGCCATGGAGGTGCCGCTGGCTGTCGTATATGCGTTGTCAGCGGTGTTCGAGCATGAGCGCGTGCCTGTGCCCGGAGCACTAATATCCGGCTTTATCCGGTTGCTTTGATCGACTGTTATCGGCCCGCGGCTGCTAAAGCCAGCGATGGTATCCGTGCCGGTAGTCAGCGCGCCGATCGAATAGGCTGCCGCGTAAATTCCCGGCGGATCTGTCACCGTGGAACAATTAGGCCCGGAGTTTTGTGCAGCTGCCACCATCATGATTCCAGCGGCAGCTTGAGCTTCAACAGCAGCTTGCAACGTGTCAGCCGAACAACCTTCCGAAGTCGGGCAACTCCAGGAGTTAATCGTAATATCCGGTGCTTTGGTCGGATCGCCCTGGCCGCCACCTATTGGATAAGGCGCAAGGAAAAATTCCATGCACTCGATGTATCTGGCCGGTGTGCCGTTGCCAACGTCCATGTTACGGCACCCAATCCACTTTGCACCCGGCGCCATCCCGATCTGGTTACCCATGCCATCGTCGCCGATCGCTGTACCGGTAGTGTGAGAGCCATGGAAGAAGTCGTCGCAAGGAAATGGCGAATCGTTTCCGCAAGGATTGCCGGTGCTATCATGGATGGAATCATGCCAGTTATAATCATGGTCGGCCGTGGTTCCGTCCCAACCGCGGTAGTGAGGCTTAAGCGCATTATGGGTCCAGCGCTGGCCGGTATCGGCGCTCGCGATAACAATGTTTTGCCCGGTGAATCCGAGGGCCCATACCTGCGGTGCGTGGGTGTAAGTGATTCCTGGTTCGATTGTGGCTGGTACCTGAGGCTGCGATATTTCCACAGGTCCAGGTTGAGGCAGGTCGTTGTGGATAAGCGGATTGCCTTCCACTCGCGCCACGTCGGGACGCGTCGCCAACGCATCGGCAACCTGCCGCGTTCCCTTCACCAACACCGCGTTAACAATGTAGAAAGATTGATGTGTGATGGCGCGATCGCGCAGCCATTGCAGGATTGGGCCTTGCGTGGTCTGGCTCTTGTTCAACAGGCTGTTGTAGACGTAGCGGCCCTTCTCAGCCTTGGTTTGAAAATTGGCCGCGCCGCTCAGGTCGGCTTGATCAGCAAGCACAACGAAAAATTCGGCCACCTGGCCGTTAGCGGTGTGTTCCACAACCCACGGCGCGATCTTGTTCGCCGAAGCTAATCCGCCCAGAAGCATTTTGGTTTGGACTGCCGGTGTCCGTGGTTGTGCTGAGGCTTTGCCCAACGCAAGCACAAGCGTCACTCCCGCAAAACACAGCAGAACGCCAAACAAAACACGGAGTTTGAAGAAACCGCCTTCGCGAAAGTGGTGGCGGACAGAGTGAAACGCAGATTTCTTTTTCATTGGATAATAATGGTTGCGGTTGAAAAGGCCCGAGGCGTAACGACACGAGTTCGCTTCCTGCCAGCAATATTAACTTCCCTCGGTTCCAAGAGTCGAACACCCTTCTACCTGAATCACCGAAACCGTGTCAACACTATTTTGACTCTCTTACTACGAATCCGCTTTTATTCGCAGTCCGAGGGAGGCGACGGTGACATCACTTGAAGGAGCGCAGCGCGGGATTCCGGTCGCCGTTCTCCGACTAGAACCGCTTACCGACGCCGATCGTTTATGAGAAATTTTGCGTCGATGGCAATGCTATGGCCTGGGCAAAGGCGTTGGGCGCGGCCTTACTGATGGCGCCACTCTGGGTGTTGGCGTCGGTCGCGGCGTGGGAGTTACCGATGCTGTTGCCGTGGGGCTGGCCGTCGCCGTAGCGGTCGCTGTTGCCGTAGCGGTCGCTGTTGGCGTGGCGGTCGCAGTCGGCGTGGCAGTGGCGCTGGCCGTTGCGGTAGCGGTCGCTGTCGGAGTAGCAGTGGGCGTTGGCGTCGGCGTACCCCCTCCTCCCACCGCGGCGAAAATATCGACCCGACCCCAACCGTACACGTTGTTTGGTGGACCCGCATCGCCACATTGAGTCGAAGCGATGTGGACAGCCGAATTATTCAAGGCATCTCGGCTCGCGGTGAGCTGGTGTCGAAGACTGGGAATAGCCGACCATAGCAAGGCTATTGCGCCCGCGATGTGAGGCGTGGCCATGGATGTGCCGCTGAAATTCGCGTATGAACTATCGCTGGCGTTTGTGGACGAACGCGTGCCTGTACCCGGAGCGGAGATGTCAGGCTTGATTCGGTTACTTGCGTCAGCTGTCACTGGACCACGGCTGCTAAATCCAGCAATTGTATCAGTTCCCGTGGTCAAAGCTCCGGCCGTGTAAGTTGCTTCGTAAATTCCGGGCGGATTTTGCACGGTTGAGCAACTCGGCCCCGAGTTTTGTGCGGCAGATACCATCATAATACCAGCAGCGGCTTGTGATTCGACTGCAGCTTGCAACGTGGGGGCTGAACATCCTTCCGAAGGCGGGCACTCCCAGGAGTTGTTGGTGATGTCCGGTGCCTTGGTGGGGTCGGGATCGGAGCCGTTGATTCGCGTCGGAGCAAGGAACCATTGCATGCACTCGATATACCTGGCCGGCGTGCCGTTGTTTGCGTCCATGTTCCGGCAACCGATCCACTTTGCGCCGGGCGCCATGCCGATCTGGTTACCCTGCCCGTCATCACCGATCATCGTTCCCGTGGTGTGCGAGCCATGAGCCTGGTCGTCGCACGGGAACGGCGAATCGTTTCCGCAAACGTTACCGACACTGTCATGAATGGAATCGTGCCAGTTATAATCGTGATCGGCATTTTGCCCGTCCCACCCACGGTAATGCGGCTTGAGAGCGTTATGAGTCCAGCGGACGCCCGTGTCTGCGCTGGCAACGACAATGTTCTGCCCGGTGAACCCTTGCGCCCATACCTGCGGCGCGTGCGTATAATTGATCCCGGGTTCGATCGTCGCCGGCTGCTGCAAGCTCGAGGGGACGTCCATATAAGAGTCCGGTTTAGGAAGGTGATTGTCGATGCGCGGATTACCTTCTACGCGAGCGACGTCAGGACGCGCGGCTAATGCTTCAGCGACATCGCGGGTTCCTTTCAACAGGATTGCATTAACGATGTAGAATGAACGGTGCTCAAGCCCACGTTCACGCACCCATTGCAGGATTGGCCCCTGAGTGGTCTGTGCCTTGTTAAAAAGGGTTTGGAACACGAACCGACCCTTTTCGGCTTTCGTCTGCAAGTTAGCGGCCGCGCTCAGGTCGGCCTGGTCAGCCAATACAACAAAAAATTCCGCCTGCTGACCATTACTAGTGTGCTGCATCACCCACGGCGCGATCTTGCTTGATTGAAACGGTCCAGTAACGCGGGTGGGTGCAGCTACCGCTGCTTGCCGCGAGGAGGCGATGGCTCCCAGGATAACCGTGAGAGCTGCGAATAGAAGTAGTAAAGAAAAAACACGTCTGTAGCCCGAGGGCGTGAACGCGGAAGTCCGAGGTTGATTTGTGATCATTGATTAAAGGTGATTTGAATTAGCTGGTTGTGAACGGAACAGAACCTGGTCTTTACCGTAAAGCGCCGCGCGTTGTCAAACCTTTTCCCGCGACTCTGATCCTTGAACTCGCCTTGGAACGCGATTGACTGCGCTATGTGAGTAACATGGACGTTCCCTCGTTCCATCCATAAACAGGAACTCGCGAGCTTTTGCTCGCGAGTTCCCGAATCTAACCAACTAAACGCTCGAGCTTATGGGCGGGGAGGCGGCGTGGGTCGCGGCCTTGGCGTCGGCGTAGGCCTCGGTGACACAGTCACAGTTGCAGTAGCCGTTGCCGTAGCAGTAGCCGTAGCTGTCGGCGTATGCGTAGCTGTTGCTGTAGCTGTCGGCGTATTCGTAGCTGTTGCTGTCGCCGTAGGCGTAACTGTCGACGTCACCGTAGCGGTTGGAGTCGCCGTAGGCGTGTTGCATGGAGCGCCGCCGGGAACGAGCACGGCTTGCGACAGGAAGTGCGGGTCACTCGATGGAGCCATGGGCGTATAGCTATTCGCTACTGGATCGTAGCGCAGCAAGTCTGCGTGGACGGTGGAGCCATCGTAGCCGCCACCGATATACACAAACGTTCCATCGCTGACCGCAAACGGTCCACGTGAGACAAATGGCAGCGGAGCCTTGATGGCCCAGCTGGCAGTCAACTGTTCTTTGTCATTGATTTCTATGCCTGGTGGGTTGTCACCTCCGGGCGCCACGAGACTGGTGTCGTCTATCGATCCTCCGTAGAACCACACTCGGCCCACGTTCATGGAAGGCCCGGTGCTCCAACTGTTGGCAACCGGATCGTAGATTTGCGTGGTGGTGATGGTCGTGGGGAATGGTGCTCCGCCCCCGAAG
>JBARMF010000305.1:0-6785 GCA_049802315.1 Candidatus Udaeobacter sp. | reverse complement strand
TTGCCGGCCACGCCGACCGCCGCAATCGCTTCTTTTCCAAGGTGTCCAACCCAATAAAGATCAGCCAACAAATAAAGCGTCTGCACCAACATGCTCGCCGCCAAAAACGCCGACATATGCAGCAAATGTTTGGTGACTGAACCCTGAGTGAGATCCTTCATTTCATCGCAAATCTTTTGGCGTCGTCAACCGACGCCACCGACGACGAACGCGAGCTTATCTGCTGTACTACCTTCTCGCCGCCTATCTTCCCCTGTGGCGATGCGATCGAGTGGATGCACACCAGAGCTGATAGGATAACAGGGTGAACCCATGTCAAGGTAGGGACGCCGCGCTGCGGCGTCCGGACATCGCAGCGCGATGTCGCTACCTTCTCCTGAGCTTGTGCAATAGCACTCATGCTGTTGCAGGAGGCGGGGGAATCGGCGGAGGGATTCCGGCGGAGACACGTTTTCGCCAGGCGAGGCGATGGAGAATGAGGAAAATCAGCCAGCTAGCAAATGCAACCAGACCGCCGGGAATGGTGACGAGCATGAACCAACCCATCACACCGAGTGAATAGAGGAGCTCGCCATAATCGTGTCCGTTGATCGTGCACGGGTGCACCGAGCCTTCGTCCACTTTGCATCCGTACGCATTCGCGATTGCGGCGCACAACATGACCGATCCTATCGGCGCAAACGCGAACGCCACTATAACGAAAAGCGCCAGGAAGTACCACAGCCATGGAAATCTTTTATGGGCCTTGCCGTTCATCACCGCGATTCCAAATCATAGGCTACGAGTCAACGTTGTGGCTCGTCCGTTGGAATCCCTGTCCTACTGAATTTGATGGATGATTCCGTGTTGCTCGGCCCAGTCCAAAAGCGCGATGAACTCGGCCGGCGGCGATTTATGTGTTCGCTGAAAATGAGCCCGGTGTTCCGTCAGCATTTTTCCGAAGGTCATTCCGTCAGCCCCGGCACGATTGGGATCGGCACTGCGCTGAAGCAGCAACAACGCATCTGAATACGCAAGATTGTCATCCAATCCCATTGCCGTGCGGTAAAGCAGCAATGGATAAGCGGCAGAATTCGAGCCATCCGCCGGCATGGCGGAATTCACGTCAGCGCCGTGGTCAAGGAGCAGCTCAAAGCGCGATCTGGCCTGTTCTTTGTAGTAACCCAAATACCAGTTCATGAGAATTATTGGGCGACCAAACTCATCGCGAGTATTCGCATTTCCGCCTGCCTCCAACATTGATCGCAGGACAGGCGCTGACGAATGGCCCGCATCCGCCATCGCGAGAGAGTTCGGCTTGCCATTCGTGTAGTTCGGATCGGCGCCCAGAGAAAGCAACGTTCTAATCGCCTCGACAGATTCGGGTCGCTGCCATGATTGTCTCACGGCGAAGTCGAGCAACGTTGTGCCGTCTCTTCCGGGCGCTTGCAAATCGGGTACGCCCTTCGCTGCGGTACGGATCGCGTCCGGGTCGTTTTTGACGATACCTTGCGCGACAGCGAACAGCGCCGGTTCCTGGCCAAAATCCCATCTTCCCGAGTCCAGTTCCGCCTGGAATTGGCGACGATGTCGCTCGCCCTTTTCCAACGAAATGAAACCAACTATGAAAACCGAAACCACGCCGCCAACGCCGATTAGGACGACAATGGCGATTACACCGATCGCCCATTTCAATCCGGTTCGTCCTTTCATTCTTTCGCCACAGATGAACACAGATCGAACACAGATTACAAGCCTGCCTGTAGCCGCTTCCCTGTGGGAAGCGCGAACAAAATCAGGTAAAGGCGTCGCCAACAGGGCGACGGCTACAGCGATCGGCGGCAGAAGTTTCAGTGTTCTCGCACGAACTGTTCAATCTCGCTTACCACACGATCGAGTTCGTCGATGAGATCTGAGTGATCGCCGTGCTGCCGAAACGCGGTCACGAGGCTCCGGTAATACCAAACGGTTCCATCCTTTTTTCCACCGAATCGCTCGAACACCTCTAGACCATGTCGTCGAAGCTCAGCCAGGATTGAACGCGTGTTATGCAATTTATCCGACGCTGATACCAGCCGCGTTGAAGAATCGGAGTCTTTGAGATGGTCGATGTAAGAGCGTTTTCGTTCCAACCACGGCGGTTTTGGCGTTTTGTATGTGTCGGTGCATCCATCAACGATCCTGGCGACGTCATCACCAAATTTTTCGCGGATATCGCGCAATCGCTCGACGCCACCGCAATCTTCCGCCGTATCATGAAGCAACGCGCCGATCGCTTCAGTCTCATTCGCGCCGTACTCAAGCGCGATGGCAGTCACGCCAAGAATATGCGCGACGAACGGAATTCCCGTTTTCTTGCGCGTCTGATCACCATGCGCGCGCGTCGAATAGATCAGCGCTTCTTCAAACTTTTCCGACAACTTCATTCAGGAGCGTAGCATAGAGTCACTGCTACGGATGCGTCTTCTTGAACCCGTCCTCGTAGCCGTGTTCGAACGCCAGATCCCAATTCTGCTTGTTACCAGATCCGTGCTGCTCGAAATACTTCTGGGCCATCATGTTTAATCCCGCCGGCATGGGCATTTTTGCATCACGTGGCGCGTCCTCTCCTGCTTTCTCTCCGATCCAATACGCCTGCCGTTCCTCTGGTGTGCGGCCGTGCTCTGCGCGATGCGCATAAAACACTGTAATGCTGCACACAATAAACGCCGCGACTGCCATCATCACAAAGAACCGAACCGGCTTGAATTCTCTGGCCATGAGATTGAGATAGCCAATCACACGCGATTCTTGCGGGCAAGACCGTGTTGCCATCAACCGCCCCGAAGTGCAGCCGCAATCCCGACCTGCGATGGAAAATGAAACGTAACCGTATTCTGCCTTGACGGATGCTGCTGATCGCGGATTCAATAAGGTTCACCGCGATCCGATGCGAGGGGGACGAATTACAAGTGAAGAAAGATCGGCGATCAGCACGTACGTCGGTGCTGGAATCGCAGTCTTGCTTGCCGTCATCGGGATCTACTTCTTCTTTCTGACTCAGAAGCTAAAAACCGAGACCACAACTTTCGATCCGAACCGGCCCGTCCCCAGCGACGCGGTTTTGAAAAGCCGGTTAAAGGCGGAGGAATATGGCGTGGTGCGGGGCAACGGCTCGCAAACCCCTTTTCAAAATGAGTTCTGGAACAACGAGAAGGTTGGCCTCTACGTCGATGTCATTACTCTCGAACCCCTGTTCGCTTCAGTCGACAAGTTCGACGGGCACATCGGTTTGCCCACATTCACGAAACCGATTTCGAAAGATCTCCTCATCGAGGTGCCCGACAACACAGACCAGATGCAACGCACCCAGGTGCGCGCGAAGCGAAGTAATGCCCGCCTGGGCCACGTCTTTCCCGACCCGCAATCGCCCACGGGCCAGCGATACGTCGTTTATTCGGCCGCCTTCCATTTCGTTCCCCTCAACCAGTTGAAGGACAGAGGCTACGAAGCATACCTCCCGCTGTTCGACAAAAAGTAGGTTCTGTAGTCACGACGTGTGCGCTACACGGAAGCGTCCCGACATTGACAGGCTGTCATGATCTGGAATTGGCAATGAGCCGCCGTCGCGCAGAAAGGTGAAAGCCGAGCAAATCGGTATTCATCCCTGGCTAAAAACATGCGGCGTATTTTCCTCGGCAACTTCGTAGTCATCGTCGGGTTAAATCGGCGAAACAACGGGAGGAATATTTGATTATGGGAAAGAAAAGTTTCGTTATTGCATTGGTGGTGTTCGCCTTGGGGTTTGGCTCGGCGTTACGCTCGAACGCCGGCACCGATATGGTTGAGCCGTACCGGGCACCGGCGCCGACTTACAATTACGCGCCGCCACCTCCGCGCCCTGTCGTATTTGTTCCGCCAGTTCGTTTCGGCGTCTTCGTCGGTCCAGCGTTTGGTGGTTATTACGGTCCGCGATTTGGTTACTATGGTGGCCGCCGGTTCTATGGCCGCCGCGGTTATTGGGGCGGACATCATCATCATTGGCACTAATCAACGTTTGTGTAGAAGCGCTGTATCAGCCGCCACACAACGTGAAAGCGATGCTTCCAGCAACGATTCAGCACGATGTAAGCGGCAAATAGTTGCCGGACATTAAGGCAACGGAATCCGCAATCGGTTTTGATTTGCGTTGCCGCTCGATCAAACAGCCGTTGTGACGGTTACCGAAGCCGTAAATCACAAAGATCGCACCGCGGGAATCGAACCACGGTGCGACTTCCTAACCATTATCCCTTTATTGGGGCAAGTGGATGCCGTAGCCACCGCGTGGGGCGGGTCTGGGGTCGTCTCTCTGACGCAACAGCCGGCGGTGGCCGCCTCTGGCGTCTTTTGTAGGCTCCAGGTCACGGAGTTTAATGGTTTTGTTCGCTTTTTTCTCTGTCATTTTATTCTTCTCTCTATTTGGTTTGGCCTTCCGTGAGCTCTCATCTTGAAAGTCATTTCTGGCCGTTCACTAGAGTAATGCGTAAAATCGGGCGCGAGGTTACGCGAAAGAGTGACGGACCAACGGTCCTCCCGCGGTCACGACAACGGCTAAAGAACTTTGACCGTTCCAGCGGCCTCGTATGTTCGAAGCCCGAAACGATTCCGCTTTCTAAATGCCGAACAATTCGGCACGATTGTCACCCTGCAGCCCTTTAGTAGATTTCCTCTCGCAAAGGCAGAAATGATTACGGTGAAACTTCGCACGTTCGGATTTCTCGCGGTTGTCCTGGTGGGTCTTCTGTTTTCTTCATGTGCGGTGACTCCCCGACGCGCCGCCGTCAGCGGCCTGGCTCCCGCCGGTGCAGCCGAATTGGGAATCACGCAGGACATTATCCCCCCGGGGAATTGCGGGCGTCCCTTGCATCGGGCAATGCAGCCGACGTTTATCACGATTCATTCGACGGACAATACGTCTCGTAGTGCCAACGCATTAAATCACGCGCTCGCTATGAACAAAGGGTTACGAGGCAGTCACAATCGCACTGGATTTCTCACCTGGCATTTTACTGTGGACGATCATTCCATTTACCAAACCCTGCCGACTAACGAAACCGGAGAGCACGCGGATTACGAAGGCCCGGGAAACAGGTCGTCCATCGGGATCGAAATGTGTGTAAACCGCGGCAACAATCTTGATATCACCATCGACCGCACCGCGCGACTCACCGCGATGCTGATGCGTCAATATCATATCCCTGTCGATCATGTTGTCCCGCACATGCACTGGCGCATGATCCGTTACAGTGACAATCGCGATTTAGGGTTCAAACAATGTCCGAGAATCCTGCTTGATGGCGGTCGTCTTGGTCCGAAATGGAGCGCGTTTATCGCCAAAGTATCATTTTATGCACGATGAGCGCGACAGCGACGTCAGCGCCGGCCGTTAAACGGCCCCATCGCGAATTGCATTCAGCGTTTTTGCCACGATACCCTGTCGTGGCTTCTCTATCTCGTTAGGCCGTGTTGTTTCAAAACCAAATCAACCAGGAAAGGACCACATAATGAACCCCGATAGTTTGAACGCGCTCTCTCGAACACTCTATCGTTTAGTCATCACTGTTTGTTTATTATTGATGTCTCTCAGCTGTACGCGCACCGCCGAGAAATTCTGTGGAGTAGACCAAGAGACGTTAAAGCAAAACTTGATTCGACTTGTGCAGTCTCCAGTTATCAAGGACGACGATTCGGTGAATGCCACGTCTATCACAATTGATAGCGTCGAACCATTGCCTCTCAACGAAGGCAAAGCCGACGTTTCGTTTGTCGTTCGCTGGACCACCGGTGTTGGCGACGCTTCTACCGACCATTCCGGAAACTGGCAAGCCAACCTGCAAAAGCCGAAGGATGGACATTGTCACGTGATGGGAGTGGCAGTCCGTTCGGGCGACAGTTGGATCAAGGCCATTAATACCGATTTTGAGATTAAATAGATCAAACCAGTTTCTGGTAAGATCGAATCAATCGATGAAGCGAAGCAGCGTAAATCAAAGGACACGCGGCTCAACGGTCCCCAGCCAGAATAAGTTCAGTGTGTTTGCCGCAACGTCTTCACGTGGCTTATCGGAAGATAAGGAATGAACAACAATGAGGAGTAAGCCAAGGGCCCCGAAAGTATGTCCGGCGTGCGGCGAAGATGTTCCTCGCACAGCCTTAGCATGTCCAGAGTGTGGAGCAGACCATACTTCGGGCTGGCGAGAAGATGCCGAAACATACGATGCCTTGGATTTACCGGACGAGGCCTTTAGTTACGAAGAGTTCGTTAAGCGGGAGTTTGGGTCATCTCGAAAACCCGCGATCAAAAGAGTTTGGTGGATCACTGCAATCCTCCTTATTGCTGCGTTTATCGTGATCTATTTCTATGCCGCTCGCTGAGTGTAGCACGCAAGAGGTCCACCATGCGATGCAGCCGATTCACATTTACAAAAATTCGACACACTTAAAGCTCATCGTTAGGTCTATCTGATTTCGATGTGCTGCCGTTCGGTCGGCTCTGGCGCAGCTTAGGCTGTGGTTTAAAAGAGTTCATCGCTTGTACGCCAGCCTCTGAAGCCAAGTAGAACCCAACTGTGAGGCCAACGATCTGCTACGGACTCCGAATGAAACAAAAGCCGCCACGCTTTCTGCGTGGCGGCTTTATCGCTATGGCCGAGATTGTCGATCTCGGCCCACGGTCAGCGCTCGGGGTTGCAAGAATCAGCTACTTGTTGGCGACAATTTGCGGTGCAGCCTTGTTCACTTCCAACTGTGCGCTCACTTTTTGGATTTGCGCGGCCTGCTCCTTA
>JBARMF010000304.1:0-2782 GCA_049802315.1 Candidatus Udaeobacter sp. | reverse complement strand
GATGCCTGGCAGCTCCCACAAACTGCCGCCGGTTATTAGTGCGAGGACGATCCAAAACCACACAATGCCGGAAACGATCGCGGCAAGACCACTCCACACCGCCAGCAATCGAAACTGCTCGCGCAGCATTTCGATGTGCGGCGAATCGCTTCGCTCAGTTTCTTTCAACGCAGGTCTTGCGACGACTATTTCAAATGCGAACAACGACAGAAGAATCATGCACGCGCCGATGTGCACAGCGCGCGTGATAACTAGCAACATATTCCTCTCTTTATGCGTAGCGCTGCGCTTTACGGGAGAATCTGAAAAGCGAAATCGCCGTTGGTCCGATGCGTATCCACCGACAAAACGCGCCAGACCACCTTATAACTTCCCGGCCCGAGCCGCGGCAATGAGACTTGGAGAAGCGAACGATTGGAGGGATCCAAGTGCGTATCTTTTTTATCGACCTGTTTTCCAGTCGAATCGAACACTTGGATACTGCTAAACCGAGGTTCGATTGCTTCGGTGAACCAAATCCGCACGGCCGCTGGCGCAGAATGTACTTTGCTTCCGACAGGCGGATCGGAGTGCTCCAAAAAAGCATGCGCGTTCACTCGCGTGGCCGGTAGAAGTAGCAAAAGAGAAAGAGTGAAAATAGAAGATAGAAGTTTCATTTGTTTCCTCCAAATAGCGGGCGGCCAATGCTGTGTGGGAAAAGATCATCGAGATAGAAGTGCAACTGCGCGATGAAGCCGACATCGTTTCCAGTGTGCGAATTGATGGGAATCATCGCTTCGGCGCCAACTTGGAAATATTTGCCAGACCAGATAATGCCCGGATTGATTGTGCCGGTGGTCGGACCGCCTGGGCCGCGGTTCAGCGGAGTTTCCATTGCAAATTCCACCAACGGAATCAATCGATCGATCGGCGCCGGCAGATGCATGTCCTGCACCTGCGACTGCAGATAAATCACGCTGTACTCCAGCGCAAAACCCCACTCGAGGACATCCGGATGTTGCTCGATCTCAATATCGCGTTCACCTGTTTGATGATTTACTGTGATACTGCGCGTGCTCGCGCTTGTTGGAATTTCGACGCCGGCCAGACCCGTGATGGCGAACGGCTTCAAGAACCGCAACGCCTCGGGCAAATCGCCCAAGCCTTTGCCGAAGAACAGCCCAGGCGTCCACGTGCTGAAACTGTCCGCTCCGACCGACCTCCCTCCAGTGCCGCCGACATCTACGTCGACGCCGAGGGATAGCACGGCTTCATGTTTGTCGTTTTCAAAGAACTCGTATTTCGAGCCGATCGAGAGATTGTCGAAGCCATTCGTCGCCCTGCCCTGTGAGGGATTGAGCGTGTTGAACGTTTCGCCAAACTCGATGTCCCATTTCGGCGTGATGCGCAGAGCGATATCCGAAGAAATCTCGGTGTCGCGGGTGCCGCCATTGTCCGGTGTGACAATGCTCGAAACGGTTGGAAGCGAAAACTCATCGGCGACAAACGGATCGTCCGTTGAAAGCGTGGCCGGAAAAAATCGCGCGCCGGCGAAGCCATGGCCGTACAGGCGGTTCGTTGCGCAGACGGCGCAAACGAACCAAAAAACTAAATGCAAGCGTCTCATGAATGTTCCTCCAGTATGATGAGAAAACGTCCGCGTTAAGGCGCGACGGTTCCCCGGGTTGCGAAAGACAAAGCTGCAGATCGTGCACACGCGCGACGCAGCCGACTCAAGCGCGAACTAACTTAGGAGCGAGCGCGGTGGCGGAACGGGCGGCGAATGTCCCAGTTCAAACGAGAAGCAATCCCGTATTGCGTATTCAAAAGGAACGAACGTTCGCGCAATTCGATTTGCAAGAGGTGCACAGATCATGTCGATCTTCGAGGCCGATGACTGCAAGTCCTGTTTCTTCTCGGAATCCTTTCCCTTGCTAACGACATGACAAAGCGAACAGGGATGCGCGCCGTCTAACGTCTGAGCAATCGCCCGGCACAATGGCGCGCGCTTGGAATAGTCAATGACCATCGTCGTCCATGCGAGTGATTGCAAAGCAATCCAATGCAAACCGATCGACAAACAAAGTGCACTGATCGTGGCAATACGACCAGCGCAGCGAAACATGCTTGCGAGGCTAATCAGCGCCTGGTTGGATGTCAATTGTCGCTGCCGAGCTCACGATTGCTTTTTCTGTCGCTTTTTTTCGCTTACACTTATTTCAGACCGCATCAGGAGCGTGCGAGAAGGGTAGAAACAGCCAATACCGCCTCGGTTAACGAAATAAATACTGGAGGCTGTTTAAAATGAAGAAGGTACTTCGTTCAACAATTGGAACGCTGGCAGTGGCAGCTTTTTTGGCAATTGCATCGCCAATGTATGCCCGTGGGGGTCATGGCGGGGGCCATGGCGGACATCCTGGTCACCCTGGTGGGCATGCTGCCAGAGGACATGCCGCCGCCGGCCATGTTAGGGGCGGGCACGCTGGTTTCCGTGCTCGAGGTGGACGCGGTCAGTATGTTGCGCGGGCCGCGCGCGGCCACGCGCGCTTTGCGGGACGTGCATATAATTGGAACAGCGGTCGTCACTGGGGAGGCGGTCACTGGGGAGGCAGTAACTGGTATCCGTCCTATGGATATTCATTGGGCTATTACGGCCTGGGCTATGGCTATCCATCCTACGGGATTGGCTATTACGGTTATCCCTACGGTGGATACTATGGTCCGTATTACGGATATTATCCTTACCGCTACGGATACGGGCCGTCCGTGAGCTTCAGCTTCGGGTACTAGATCAAGTCACCAC
>JBARMF010000303.1:0-12638 GCA_049802315.1 Candidatus Udaeobacter sp. | reverse complement strand
GCCTAGCATCGCAGCCGTTCGCACTGTGCTGTGATTGGCGTTTACGATGAAACAGGGAACGCGAGCGTAACGTGCGAGCACAAAGGCGATTTTAGCGAAGCGTCCTAACCATTTCCGCTTTTTACGCCACTCAGAACCAGAATTGTCGTTTTCGGTGTATCATGACCTGGTATCGCTGCTGACATTTATGATCTGTTTGCCAGCCGATAAACGCGAGAAGGGGGGACTCATGTCCACTACCGGCACCGGCCACAAACCCGAGAACTTGGCCCTAGGCGCCGTCCTCACCACACTGTCGTTCTTCTGCGTCGCGCTGGTGGGCGCTCTGGGCAAAGCTGCAGGTCAACTCACGTCGACGGCGGTAGTTGTGCTGTTCCAAAACCTGATCTGCTTCGTGGTCATCATTCCGGTGGCAATCCGTGGCGGCCCGGCGTCGCTGCGAACTGACAAAATCGGCCTGCATGTCTTGCGTGCCGCAACCGGTACAGCCTGCTGGTACGCGCTGTTTGTGGCAATCACGATGATGCCGCTGACCAACGCGGTCCTGCTAACCTTCAGCGCTCCGCTGTGGATGCCAGGGATTGCCTGGTTGGTGTCTGGTGAGAAAGCATCCATGGCGACGTGGGCCGGTGCCGCGATCGGATTTGTCGGTGTGATCCTCGTGCTTCAGCCCCAACACCATCACTTCAATATCGGCACCCCGCTAGCGCTGGCCGGTGGGCTGTTGCTTGCCGTCGCCCTGATGTCCGTCCGTTGGCTTGGCGCGACGGAGCCGATGCCGCGAATTCTGTTCTACTATTTCCTTTTTTCCACCGTGATGGTGCTCCCACTCGCGCTGGTTGAATGGCGCCCGCTCGAGCCACGGACCTGGATCTACCTGATCGGTGTCGGAGTTGCGCAGCTCTTTTCGCAGGTGTTCATCGTGCTCGCGTACCGCTACGCGTCGTCGGTCAAGCTCGGTCCATTCATCTATACAACGATTGTCTTCACAGCGTTGATCGACTGGGCCATTTGGCAGCGGTCGCCGACGTTGTTCGTCGTCCTGGGCATGGCATTGGTCATCGGTGGCGGGCTCGTGGCGATTCGCGGCAGGACCGACGCCCCGCTGGCAGCGATTGGGAGCTAACACCAGCGATCAACGACTAAGGTCATCGGTTATGGAAGTGCGCGTCGTCGACTATCCGCGATCTCGCTCGGTTTCGTTGGACAACGAGGCTTTCTTGCTACGCGCCGGTTCGATTGATTCGCTCGCCTCCCGTCGAGCTCACCTTCCATTCCCGCCCCTGTCTCTCCTCAAAGGTAAAAGCGCCAAAGCTAGCTCAACGATATTGACAGTCGGATGCTAGCGCATCAGGATTCAATCGATTTACAAGGACGTATTGCAATGCCCACAACGGACGCGATTGGAGAGCAAGTTATAGAAGCGGTTGTAGCTGGACCAGACGGAGCAAATCGACTCTTCACCATTAGTGGAGCAGCCAACGTCTGTATCGAGGCGACGCGTCAGCAGCGTACCACCGAAACATGGACCTTCCTTGTGGGACCATCCCTTACGCGCTTGCAGTTTCATCGGGCCATCGGCACGGCTTCAATAGCTTCGCAGATCGTAAGCCTGCAAAACACGCCGCGGGAGTTCACGGTCAATATCCACTCCGTCGAGGCCGACTGGGACGATGAAAATCAAAGGGTCAATATGCGTGTTGAAATCGGTCTCATATCGAATGGGTCCACCGTGACGATTACCCAAATTCGCTATTGGGTCGCGATTCTGGCACAGATGTGAAGGGCGGGTTAATCGCCCGCCCAAGTACGCGAAATTCTACCGCGACGTCGGCAGTAGAGGTGAGAAAGCTCTTGTTACACAGGCGAGTGCCTGGTTCTCGCGGCTGATACAGCCCTTACTTTGGCGTCGTAGCAGCCGTCTGTTTTGCAGCATGCGAAATCGAACCTTTTCCTATTGCGATCGCTTCGGTGCCAAATGGCGGCGCCGCTTTCGCCGGAAAGATCGGTCGTAACACTGCAAACGCTTGCGAAGCGAACACAATAGAAAGGACCATGATCACTGGTGGACATCTCATGGTCGGCGGTATTATCAGATCTCGACCGCATGGACAAGTAAAAGTTTTTCCTAGGTGCCTCGTGATTGGTCCGACGCAGTACATCCGTGAGCGAGCCGACGTGATTCGTCATTCGTAAAACGTTATTGTTCGGAAGCGAAGCCAGATTCCAGTTTGCGATTCGAGGTTTCCGACTATTTTTCCCCGCCGATGCCACAGTTTACTTATCGTGCGCGCAATGCGCAGGGCGGTTTGGTTGAAGGAGTGCTCGACTGTGCGGATCGCGCCATTGCGATCCATCAGATTGAATCGCAACACTGCATCCCGATTCGGATCGATATGGTAGAAGCGGCTAAGCCCGCAGAAGCAAAAGCAAGCAAGCCGCACGCACTTCAACGAAAATTGCGACTGCTGAGCTCGCCCGAAGCCGCAACGCCTTCACGAAGCCTGAAAATTCCGCACGGCCAACTGCTCATTTTCACTGAGCAGCTCGCGCATTTGCTGAAAGCCGGCATGACCCTGGACGAAGCATTGTCGGTGTTGGGGAAACGGTTAAAACATCCGCGCGTCGAACAAATGACGCACACGCTGCATCAGGCGCTGATCGATGGCCGCAGTTTTTCGCAGGCTTTGAGCGAGATGCCGCGAATTTTCCCGCCGCTGTATGTGAATCTCGTCGCTGCGGGCGAGGTCAGCGGTGCGTTACCGCAAATTCTCCTACGGTTGGTAAAGCATCTGATGCAGGCCAAGGACTTGCGAGACCGGGTGCAACAGGCGTTGATTTATCCGGCATTCCTCGCGCTGGCCGGCGCTATTCTCGTCACAATTTTCATCACCTTCATGGTTCCGCAGTTGACAGGCTTTATGGCGCAAACCGGCGGCGCCATGCCGTTGCCGACGCGCATCTTGCTGCACGTCCACCATGCGATTACCGGCTATTGGTGGGTCGGCGTACTGATACTGGTTGGCGGAATTATAGGTTTCCGCACCATGGTTCGCACTCAGGAAGGCCGGATTGGCTGGGACCGCTTCCGGTTGCTGATCCCCGGGTACGGACGCGTCATTCGCCACCGTTATTACGCCCAGTTTGCGCGTACGCTGGGGACTTTAATGGAAAACGGCGTGCCTTTGCTGCGCTCACTGGATCTCGTGACCGAGATAGCGGGCAACCGTTTTCTCGAAGCGAAATTAGGCGAGGTGCGCAAAGCGGTCATCGACGGCGCTACGCTCTCGGCTGCCTTGCAACAGCAGAAGCTCTTTCCGGATTTGTTTACTGACATGATGGCCGTGGGCGAACAAACCGGGCATTTCGCCGAAACGATGCAAGCGATTGCGGACGTGTACGAGCGCGAGCTCGACCGATCCGTCAGCGTGATCTCGCAATTGATTCCACCGGTGATTATTGTGATCATCGCGGGGTTGGTCGGGTTAGTTGTATTCAGCATCCTGTCGGCGGTTTTCGAAATGACGCACAGCTTGAGTGTCAGACCGCGTTAAACTCAGGGCTTGCAAAGTAGGCCGGTTCTGAATTAGTTTCGGCCCCTCAATGTTACCCCGCGCCGCGTTTGCGATCTTTTTGGCCGCTGTCTGCCGCGTAAGTGCGCAGGAAGCTTTGACCGACGCGCTGCCCGCTCCGCCTGCCGCGATTGCACAGCCACTGCCATCAAGCGCATGGCTCGACCTGCGCCAAACGATGTCGCGTAATTCAAAATCGCAAGAAGCACCAGCCTGGGTTGAAGCGCTCACGCTTTTACCCGGCGAACTCACCGAAGGCGGCGGCGCGTCGAAAAGCGTTTTTCGCATTCGTGTAACGCAACCCGGTCCCGATTATAAAATCCTTTTCTTTCGATTGTTCTTCGACGACAAACCGAATCAGCAGCCGGAATTAGTGGCTTGGGACGAATCCGGCAGCCACATTTTGCGTTCCGGCATACTCGGCGCAGGAATGAATCTGCCCAGCTCGGATTCAGTCCTCATCCCGATGAGCGGCGCCTCGGCTATCGATATCGAAGTTCCCGGCGACGGAAAGACAATTCGCGCCGCTTATCTCGACTGGATGACATCCAGTGAGGTCGTTCATCCAGTGAACGCGGAACATCGCGATGTGATTCCCGAGCCGTTCTCGGTGGCGCCAGCGCTGCACCCACCGCCGCAAGACGTCGAGAACTTCGGAACGGTGACTGCCACTCTGGCGGCCGATGCAATTCACCTTGATGCTCGGACGCAGGAAAACGCCGTGTTCCAGTTTCCGATTGAAGCGCAACCGCTCACCGCGCTTTTGACTTTTGAAATCGCAAACCCGCGTATCGACGCGCCGCCGGAAGTATACGTCAACGGTCAAAACATCGGGCCGGTTGCGCTCACACTGCCGGACCTGGCTGATCCTGGTTACCGGGGGGAATCCGAGCCTCTTACGACTGAGATGCATTTCAGCTACACGGGATGGCTCCGCGCTCAAAAAATTGTGCCGGCAACAATCTTGAAAGTGGGTGCGAACGATCTCGTCGTCACCAACACAGCGGGTACCGGCGCCTCCGCAATCCGAGCGACGCAAGTCCAGCTAAAGTACATTTGGGACAAGTCGGATTATCTTCTGCGCACCGGCAATTGAACTTATGTGACAGTGAAGCTGTCACATTCAATGAGCCGACAGTTGGGAGTGTTGCGTCGGCCTTATTCCAACCAGATGCTGATAGCAATTGTTGAAGATCAAGGTAGTGTAATCGCCACATTGGGACGGAGGACCCTCCGTTAATTCAAGATGAGAACAAAGATAAAACAGCAGGGCTTCACGCTATTGGAAATCATGCTCGTGGTAAGCATCATCGTGATCATTCTAGGAGTCGCGATTTCCAAACTCGGGAACACGACTGGCATCGCCAAAAGCATGCGTGTTCAAGCGGACATCCAAGCGATCAAGACGCAACTGCAATTGTACGAGAGCATGAACGGCTTTTATCCGACCTCAGAGCAGGGTTTGCAGGCGTTGGTGACCCAGCCGCAAAACGATCCCCGACCCACTCGTTGGTATCAGTTGTTTAGAGAAATGCCTAAGGATCCCTGGGGCAGCGATTATATTTATCGCAGCCCTGGCCTGAAAAATCCAGGAGGCTACGATCTCTATTCCGCCGGACCCGACCGACAGCCTGATACGTCAGACGACGACTTCGGCGGCGGTTAGCATTTGCCGCTCCAATTCTGACATTGTCTGGAAGGGATCCCAGTAAGCCCGTAGCTACAGGCTACTGTTTCGCGGCCGCATCATTCCCGCCCGGCGCCGATCCCCTCGTCGTTCTTGGGCTCCGTTGAATCATGCCACGTGTACGCGGCTGCATCGACTCTCGCGAAGGAATTAACTGTTGTAATTCCGGCGGAATGTTGGGGGGCAATTTTGGTGCATGCGTATTTGGCATGCCGGCGGGATTCGGCATCGCAGGAGCAGGCAGCGCTCTCCCTGCAACAGCTCCGCCTGGCGACGCTTGCGACAGTAGCGCTTGATTGAAGGTAAGCGTCGCAAAATTTCCGTCCTTGCTGATCGTCACCTTCGTCTGACCGACTTTGTCGGACCATTCGATGCTGGCAATGCTGTAACCGTCCACAGATTCCTTTGTAGTAAGATACTTTTTGAAGGCGTGATCCGTGGTCGAAGCAAGGGTTACCAGATCGCCGTCTTGCGACTTGGCAGCGTTGGCGATGTAAAGGTCCTTAGCGAAATCTGGAGTCGCAGCAGGCGCTGCTACAGCAGTGGCAATCGCGAATGGTGATTGATCCATCATTTTTGAGTAGCGATCGAAGTTATACTGCGACGGGAGAACGTCCTCGGCCTGGCTGTAGGTTGCTCCGGCAATCGCGATGATCGTTGCGAGTGTGAGAGAATATTTCATAACTTCAGGTCTTATTTTTACTTTCCCTTTGGCCCCGGCGCAAACCAGCGGGCGATCTTAAATTTGCCTCGCATCATTGTGGGATCACTGCCATCGATCGCGAGATTAACATTTTCGAAAACCACGAATTCCTGCGGCCGTTGCACGTCGTAGAGAAAATGGACCAGAGGCGGCCACGGACTTTTGGTTTCGATCGAAGCGAAAACCGTCTGATGATTCGGAGTGGTCTCGCCTGTACCGATCGCAGGATTTTCAACGAGGATGTTATATTTGTCGGCGACTTGCCTGACTTGATCAAGCAGTCCTGAGGCTTCCGATGGATCCTTGAGCACCGGCTGATGCTGCCGCATCCACTCGTCGCGCTTCGTCCAGGTGTCGCGCTCTTTCACGTAAACAGCTTGCTCTGCCAGCTTACTTCTCCGCGTGCCAAACTCCTTTTGCGCGGTCGCGACTGCGCCCCAGAGCGAACTCAAAATCCAAAGATTGAGCAGCACAGCAATCGTGCCTGCGACAGCCCATGAGAGCACACGCTCACGCGCATTCATTCGTTGATACCAAGCCGGCATCATTTCGGTTTCCCCTCCAGGCGAAATTGCGCGTGATTGTTAGGCAAAATCCTCGGCGCAGCCATATCAAATTGAAACGTTCGCAACTCCGGGTTCTTCTTGATCTTGTCGATGAACTCGTAAGCAAGCGCAGCCGTGTTCGCCTCCCCGTCCACGGAAATCTGACGCGCTGACTGATTATATGAAGTGATGCGTACGTCTGCAGAAGGGAGGCTTTCAAATAAATGCTGCAGAATTTCGACCGGGTAGTAATGCGCATCGATCGCCGGTGCCAGCGCTTTCCATTTTGTTTCGGTCGCGCGTACGAACTCAGTCCCAGGCGTGTCTCGCGCAATACGACGATCGAGGCGTCCCAACTGAAACCGCAACAGCCCCAGATAAGCGAATAACAAAACGATAATCCCCAGATAAGCGCCACCTATCCAGAGAAGCCGTTTTCGCCATTCCAGCTGCCGCGTCAATTGCAAGCGGCGGCGGCGCCAGCTTTCAGGCAAAAGGTTTAGTTTGACCGATGCCGGTGGCAGTTCGATTCCGACGATCTCCGTGGGGCTAGTCAGAATTCCCTCAACCGTCTCGCGCAGTTCGTAGCAGGTCTCGTCCAGGAAAACATGCGGATAGGACAAGTCTATGCCTTGCAGTTCGGCACTCAATCGCAGTTGCGGCAGTTCCAGTTGGAGGTGATCGCCGTTACGTTCGATCGAGCGCGCGAGACTGAGTTTGCCGTTCTCGGTCATGGCGTAAACGAGCATCTCGCCTTCGGGATAAATCAGAAGAGCATTGCCCTTGGGTGCGTATGTGCTGGCACGCTGCGCAGCGTACACAGTGATCTGCCGCGGAATGTAACCGCGGTCCAGAAGTGGCGAAGCCATCTCCGCAAGTTGCTCGTTTCTGATCGCAATCGCGGACACCACGCTTTCACTTTCGTTTTGTTCGATCAGTTCAAAATCGCTTGTCACTTCATCGGCTGGAAACGGCAGCAACTTTTCGATCTGAAGACGAATCATTTCCGGAAACTCCGCAGGATCGACGCTCGGAAGACGGAACCGTTGTGCGATTACAGCCGAGACAGGCAAGCCGAGGACAAAATCGTCGCTGGCAGAGAGTAGCGGCACTGCTTCTTCCAACGTTTGCAGTTTACGTACCGTCCACGAACCGTTGTGGTCAGTTTTTGCCGCAGGAGCTTCGCCCTCACCTCCATTGTTGCGCGAACCTTTCCGATCAGGCGATGTCGGCGGCGCGGCAGAGCGAACAAGATTCCAGCCGTTGGAAGTTGGAATGATAAAAATCGATGGCATTCCGGTCTGGATCTTAAAGCTCCTTCCAGCTGTACACTTGAGGACGGCCGGCGGCGATCGCGACTCCCACCCCAGCTGCGACGCCAACTGGCGTGACCTGTTTTTGCACTACCATCTGCACCGATCGCGTAACGTCACCCGATGTTCCGACGCTCACGATACGAAATACCGCGTTCTGGCTTTTGAACACGATCAGACTTTGAATTCCATTGACCTGCGGCGTTGTCCCGGTCCCCCCAGGGACAGGCGCAGGCGCAGGCGCCGACGCAGTTCCGGCGGCTCCGATGCCAAGGAGAGAAAAAGCCGTTTGCTGGTCCATCTGAGGATCATCGGCCGTTCCATCCAGTGCATCCGGCCCACGCCGCGCCTGAAGGAAGCGATCAACAAAATCATCCGGAATTCCTAACGCGCGTAACACGTCACGCGAGGCGTACGCTGCATCGATCTGCTGACAGCCACCAATGATCGTGGTGAAATCTTCGTCCCATCCGGGTTGCGAAGTGTATTCAGCCCATCCAGAAATCTTCTTAAGTTCGTCCACGGAGGTAATCGGCGCATGTGGTGGATGATAGTCGTCAGTCTCTTCCGCCGCGTTCAAGCGATGCAAGCCCTTGGTCGGCGAAATCCAGTCGAGCAGAGAATCCATCATCACGTCGAGATCGTTTAAATCTACGCCCTTTATGTTGAGATATTGGCGCAGCGCCGCTACGAGCACCGGGTTCTCTGCTCCGCCGGGCGCCAGCAAGTTCAAGTTGAAACGACCACATTCGCCAGTCATCTCAACATCGTAACTTTCGTTGCCCATTTTCTTATGCAGGTTTGCCGAAGAAGGTTTGATCGTCGGATTCAATGCAACCTCTGCACCGGAAGAGGCCATTGCTTCAGCCGACAATACACGGTTTGCCGTCGCAGAAACTGTCAGGCGCGAATTGATGTTGAGTGCCCATGCAAATACCACTCCGGCAAGCAAAAATAGCGCCCAAAGCGCCAACAGCAGGGCAGCGCCTGAATCTCGTTTGCAACTACGCGAAAGTTTTACCATAAGATTGCTTCGGCTAGTATGGTGTCCGCCTCAACGGGATGACTGCTTCCCACGGATCGGTTGCGTCCGGACGCCCGACGCTGACCTTGACGAGCGACGGCAGCCGATTTCCCCCGGGCCACCGCGGCAACCAGTCGTTAGCATTTGGATCAAAGTAGCTGATTTGAAGGCTGCCGACATTTTTAATTAACGGCACCCACGATTCGTTTTTTTTTTCGAAAGCATCGGAATCATCCTCGGGCTTACGCAAAATGCCCAAATCGAGCCGATCGGCGTTGTCGTTGCCCGGTTGTAAGCGCAGCACAGCGGTGAACTCGCCGGGCGCATACCGCGTAAGTAGCCCGGGGCCAGCGCCGCAATTCCATTTTATCTCATCGCGCTCGCGATCATTTAGCTTGAACGATTCGCCTACCATTTTTGCTCGAAGCGGGCTCAAGCTTTGCCATTGAGTTGTAAGCAAATCACGAAGGCCGTCATACTGCGCGTCTTCGGCCGCTGTTTCCGATGAGAATTGCAGCGCAGTCAGATTCGTTTGCACAAAACGAAAAATTGCGATGGACATCATTCCCAGGATCGCCACGGCAAGCATGATCTCGAGCAAAGTGAAACCGTGGTAGCCACCACGCCGCGCGCTTCTGGAAGGAATTCGCCGTTTCATTAACTTAGCCAGACCGATAGACATAAAACTGAATCTGTTTTGATTGCGGAACACCGGCGTGCTGCCAGCGTGCAGTCAATGTGACGAGATTGATTCCGTTGATAACCGTATTGTCAGGCTCGGTCAAAGCGGCGGGAGCGGCTTTCTGGGTCAGAATTACCCTGCCATAACTGGTTGTGACCTTGAACTCCTTTTCTGGATCGGGCACCACCGACGCAGCTTGAACCACGGCCATACGGTCGGATAGGATCTGCCGCACAACATTTTCTTCCGCGCTGATCGAGCTTGCGTTGATGCAATTCTCCACCGCACGTCCCAGTGCGATTACCCCAAGAGCAAAAATCGCTACGCCGAGGAGAACTTCGTACAGAGCAAACGCGTATTTCGATCTCGAGCGTCTTCGAACCGGTCTTGCAGGCATGATTGGAGTATTGGAGTGCTGAAGTCCTGGAGTGTTGAAAATTTCACTACCCCATTTCTCCATTGCTCCATCATTCCATTGGGGGTCACCTAACCGCATATTGCGTAAGTTCAGGCTGCGCTGTGAGCGGCGAATAATCCGCCGTCCACGTGCCGGCTGGACCTCTGAATTGGACTCTCGCCGGTTCGCAGGTGCCCGATGGCCAGAATATCCATTCAGCGGGAGGGTTGCCCGTTAATGCTGCCGGCAGCGAGACCCTAAGCCAGCTTCCCTTGGGGAGGCCAAACACCGACGTGGCTTTCTTTTCCTCGTCTTTTGCAAAAATTTCCGGCCGCAACAAAACACTGCTTTTGCCCCAAACAATCAGATACGAGCGGCGTTCGGTCACACTTCGCTCCTGCGCCTGGCGCACAAGCTGGTTGAAGCCGTCGAGAGATTGCTTCAACCGCCTGTTAGCGATCACCCCACTCAAACTAGGCACCGCTAGCATGAGCAGCAGCATTAATATAAAAATACTGAGGGCAATCTCGATTAGCGTAAACGCCCGGATCCGTTGCACTGCCGAAGTTACTCGATTGACGCAAAATCACAACCGGCGGTGTGGCTTAGCCACTAAGATTACGGCCGTGCACTGCGGTGAAAGCAATCGTCTGGGTCCACCAGTTGGAGTCAGCGCAATACGCAAGAAACCGATCGATTAGCGCCTCGTCGAGTTTGCCGGAGCTTATCAAGTCGCCGCGCAGTTCAGTAACCGTTTCAATCCAGTACTCTGCCCATAACGAACCACCGTTGTAGATCGCGGTTTCTGCGGTGCCGCTGATTTCTGTCAAGCTTAGCGAAGCCACTCTAGGCACAAGTGTGCGGCCAATGTAGTAATCGATTCCTCGCTCGCGTGACCACGCAATCCAGCCCTCCCAGAACGCGCGCACCTCCTGAGGTTCAGCAATGCTAGCCGGAAGGAAGTCGGGTTCGATCAAAAGAAGCGCGCCACCCTTTCGCAGGCTTGCAATCATGTTTGCGATTGCCGTTTCCGGATCGGCAATGTGATGAAGCACAGCGCGGGCCGTGACCAAATCAAATGCTCCGCGGTCTATTGGGCCGGCAAGAATATCAGCCTCACGCAATTCAAGATTCTGCATGCGAGCCTGAACTAGCGACAGATCCAGATCGACAGCTAGTGCTGTTCCGCCGGGGCTCACACGTTCGGCAAGCCACGCAGAAATCGATCCATTGCCACATCCAACTTCAAGTGTGCGCGCGCCTGGTCTCACGACGCCGAGCGCATCAATGTATCGGCGATGCATCGGATCCAATAATTCCGACATCAGGTCGAGTCGCGATCCCTCGCCTTTCAAATGATGGCCAAGAACATATTTTGGCATGCCGCAGTGATCGTAAATTAATGGCAGACAAGCGGCAAATTGGTGGTGCAACCAGCCGCTAAAAAAAAGCAATCCATCAACAGCAGCTGTTTGGCCAATGTGCTACGCTCACATCGCAAATGAAGCTCGCTTTGCGCATCGGCGTTCTCGCAGCAGCGGCGTTCGTGGCGTCGATGCTAATCTGGCAGGGACTTGCTGCACAGGGCGCGCCTGATCCACTGCGACCAAACACTAGTTCAACGGTTGCTTTCCTGGATATTGGAATTCTTGTCTTCCGCGAGGGCTTGGAATGCATCCTGGTGCTGGCAGCCGTCACGGCAAGCATGACCGGCCCTAAGCGCGAGCATCGTCGGCCAGTCGCCTGTGGTGCCGCCTTCGGATTTGTTGCGACGCTGATTACTTGGTGCATCGCCGTCGGAATCGTCGGGTCGTTGAGCGATAATATGTCAGCACTCGATCTTCAGGCTGCCACCGGTTTGGTGGCCATTATTGTTCTACTGGTCATCATGAATTGGTTCTTTCACAAAATTTACTGGGGCGGTTGGATTCGCGCCCATAATCGCCGGCGCAAAACTTTACTCGAAAACGCGCGCACAGCAGAAATTTCACAGAGGCGTCTTTGGTGGGGCTTGATTTTGCTTGGGTTCACCTCGCTGTATCGGGAAGGCGTCGAAGTCGTGCTTTTCCTGCAGAGCTATAATTTGCGACTCGGTGGAGGAGTTGTCTTGAAGGGCGCGCTGCTGGGTCTTCTGCTGACCGGCATGGTCGCCGTGCTCACATTTGTTGTTCAGAAGCGTCTGCCGTATCGCAAAATGCTGATCACTACGGGCATCCTACTAGGCGTTGTATTGCTTGTGATGGTCGGCGAGCAAGCCCAGGAAATGCAGCGCGCGCACTGGATTCCCACCACGCCGATCGCGTTTTTTGAAACGCACATTCCGGGTTGGATGGGACTCTGGTTCGCAGTCTTTCCAACAATCGAGACGCTCGTTGCACAACTGATCGCAGCGGTGCTCGTGATTGGATCGTATTTCGCTGCGCGACGATTTAGCGGTAGCCCAACAGGTGGCGCCGCCGTCGAAGCTCGCGCGCCCAGCATGGCCGCGATCAACGCGTAGGCTGGCTGTTCTGAAAAATTAACTTTTCGCAAGGTTGGGAGTTCCGCGCTTACGCGGTGCGCAGTGGCAAAACGCCGGAAGCTCTCCGGCTGCCACTCACCGATCAACTATCCGTTATGAGCCTTTCCCAAACTCATGGCCGGGGCGGGGAAGTCGGGCGCGGTCTCGGCGTCGGTGTTGGTCTTGGTGCGATTGGAGGAGGCCCCGCGCAATAT